>NZ_JBVJBI010000041.1:0-74309 GCF_055589745.1 Kitasatospora sp. NPDC041917
ACGCCGTACTCGTCCAGCTCCGACAGGAGGCCGTCCACACCCTCCCGGTCGGTGGTGTGGTCGTCCGCGAAACGACGGTCACCCGTCGCGTCCGGGACGTGCTTCACACAGACGACGATCCTCAAGCTCATGAGCGGTTCTCCTGTCACGGGTGCACGGGTGCACTGGATCCATGGCCTCAGGCATGCCGAGGGTACTGAGTGCCAAGTCCGGCCCGGCGCGGCCCGCGCACCGCAAGCACCACCTGGACCGGCATACCGTGTCGGCTCTCTTCGACTGGCGTCAGAGGCTCCACGGAGAGAATACGGCACTCAGTACCCCTCGTAAAGGAACTCAGTACCCTTCCCGGCTCCGGGGGCCGGGCGGCGGCGCGGGAAGCGGACACAAGGTTTCCGCAAGCACCGACCAGATCGCGTCATGGAATCCGCCAGACGCCCCGGGGACCATCGACCCCGGGGCCCGCGAACGGCCCCGAACCTGGGATCAAGGAGGGGGAGAAGGATGACCTTGGTGCACGGGGAACAGGACATCACCACGACGGACGGAACGCGACGGACGCCGGCGCCCTGGAGCAACAACGGGCCCTGGGAAACCCTGCGGGACCGCAAGGAGGTGCTCGTGGTCGCACAGACCATGGTGTACGCCAAGCGGCTGCACGACTTCTACTCGCTGCTCGCCCCGGACCTGCGGGTCCACGTGCAGTTCACGGTGGCACCGCACATGTTCAACGGGGGCGCCGCGGAGATCCTCCGGGCGCTGGGCGGCACCGTACTGCCGTGGGAGCAGGCGGTCCGGCGCGAGTTCGACCTGATCCTGGCCGCCGGCTCCCAGGGGATCGAGCAGCTGCACGGCCCGGTCGTCCGGCTGCCGCACGGGGCCGGCAACATCAAGCTGGCCCGGCGCAGCGCCCCGGACGGCGAGCGGGCGGCCATCGGGCTCGGTCGGGACTACCTCTACTGGGAGGGACGGCTCGTCCCCACCTCGTTCGCCCTGGCCCACGAGGAGGAACTGCTCGAACTCCGGCGCGGCTGCCCGGACGCCCTGCCGATCGCCGAAGTGGTCGGCGACCCGTGCTACGACCGCATCTCCGCGGCACTGCCGCACCGGGAGGACCACCGGAGCGCCCTGGGGCTGCGGCCGGACGAGAAGCTGGTGCTGGTCTCCTCCACCTGGGGCGACGGCTCGCTCTTCACCCGGCTCGACGCCGTGCTGCCCAGACTGACCTCGGAACTGCCCCGGCACGGCTACCGGGCCGTCCTGCTGCCCCACCCCAACATCGCGGCCCAGCACTCCGCCTACGCGGTGCGCTCCTGGGCGAAGGCCACCACCCGGGGAGCCGTCACGGTGATCCCGCCCGAGACGGACTGGCGGCCGCTGCTGGTCGCCGCCGACTTCGTCATCGGGGACCACGGCTCGGTCACCCTGTACGGCGCGATGACCGGCGTCCCCGTCCTGCTCGCCGAGTACCCGCACCGGCACGTCAACCCGCGCTCGCCGGCCGCGCAGCTCGCCCGGACCGCCCCCGCGCTCGCCCCAGGGCACCCGCTCACCGGCCAACTCGCCTACGCCGCCGAGCAGTACCGCCCGGAGGACTACGCGGCCATCGCCGACCGGATCAGCTCCGAACCGGGCCGCTTCGACCGCAACGCCCGCCGACTGCTGTACCGCGTCCTCGGGCTCGGCCAGCCGGCGCACACCCCGGATCCGGAACCGCTCCCGCTGCCCGAACCGCTGGACGCGATCGCGGCGGCCGACGCGCGGCGGGCCGGATGACCGCCGCGCTGCACACGGTGCGCCTGGCGCCGGTCCGCCCCGGCGCGCACGACGGCTCGGCGACCACGCTGTTCGAGGCCCGGGTGACGTCCACCGCCGGTGTCCGCCACGGGCTGCTGGCCGCCGACCCGGCGGCCACGGCTGCGGCGGAGCGGCCGGGGCCCGGGTTCGTGGACGAGCACCTCGTGCTCGACCTCACCGAGCCCGGCGGCCTGCGCTGGCGCCGGCACGCCGACGTGCTGCACCTCGGTCCCGTTCCGGCGGCGGACGCCCACGCACGGCTCGCGGGACTGCTCTCCGCGCACCCCGGGTGTGCGGTGGTCACGGCCGAACACCGTCCGGGAGCGGTGCTGGTGCTCGCCCGGACCGGGGAACGGCTCGTCCTGTGGGCCTCCGGTCCGGGCGGCGGGCCCGTCCCGCCGCCGGCCCTCGGCTCGCTGGCGCACGCCTGGCTGGCGGCCGGACGGACGCTGGACGAACTCGACCGGGTCAGCGCCGCCGGGTGCCGCACCCCGGGCTCCGGGTGGAACCGGCTCACGCCGCCGGTTCGCCCGGACAGGGAGTGACGGCGCCGTCCACACCGTACGCGGCGAGGCGGTCGGCCAGTCTGGCCGCCTCGGCCGTGGCACCGACCTCCTGGTACCGGGCCCTGGACTGCTCGAACCGGGCCCGCGCCGCGTCCGGTCGGCCGCGCAGTTCCTCGACCTGCCCGGCGAACTCCAGCGTCCGCGCCTCCCAGTGCGCGGACAGCCGGGCCCGGAACCCCGCCAGGGCCTCCTCCAGATGGGCCTCGGCACGCTCGTACGCACCCAGCCGACCGTGCGCCAGGCCCAGGAAGGCCGTCGCGCGGGCCGCCTCGTAGTCGTCCTCGATCGAGGCCAGCTCGCGGCCCGCCCGCTCGACCGGCTCCACCGCCTCGGCCGCCCGGCCGGCCAGCAGCAGCACCTCGCCGTACGCCAGCCGGGCCAGCGCCGAACCGCGCAGGTAGTCCTCGGCCTCGCGGAGCCGGACCACCTCGTGCAGGCACTCGGCGGCCGCGTCCAGCCGGCCGGCCATCCGGTGGGTCTGGCTGAGCCCGTACAGCGCGTCCGCCTGCACCAGCGGACGGCCCAGCTCCCGGGCGAGGACGAGGGCTTCGGTGAACCAGCGCGCCGCCTCCTCCCCCTCCCCCGCGTTCCGCAGTCCGTTCCCGCCGTCGGTCAGCATCCGCAGCTCGCCGCTGCGGGAACCGGCCGCCCGGGCCGCGTCCAGGCCGATCCGGGTGGCCTCGACCCACAGCCGGGCCGGGCGCAGCCGCAGGAACAACGGCCACATGGCGTCCGCGAGTTGCCACGCCGCCGTGGGGCGGTCCAGTTCCCCGCACCAGCGCAGGACACCCGCCAGCCGGTCGCGTTCCGCGTCGTACCACTCCAGGGCCGGGACGTCGCCCCCGAACTCCCGCGCAGGATGGACGGGGCGGCTGCGGTAGTCGCGGGCGAGGGTGCGGTGGGTCGGCGAGACGACCGCCTCGGCGGCCGTGGCCGAGGCGAGGTACCAGTCGACGAGCCGGTCCAGCGCGGCCCCGGTGGACCCGGCCGCCCGGACCCGCGCCCCGTGCGCCCGGGCGTGCAGCCGCACCAGGTCGTGGAAGCGGAACCGCTCCGGCCCGGTCTCCTCCAGCAGGTGCACATCGATCAGACCGTCCAGCAGCCGATCGGCCCCGGCCACGTCCACGTCCGCCAGCACGGCGGCGTTCTCCAGGGTGAACTCGGCGAAGGGCAGCAGGCCCAGCAGCCCGTAGAGCCGGGCGGCCTCCGCTTCCAGCACGCCGTAGGACGCGTCCAGCAGGTCCCGCACCGTCTCCCCCTCCACGTTCAGCACCGCCAGCCGGTCGGTGCCGCGGCCGAGCATCTCGGCCGTCGCCGCGAGCGACTGGGCCGGGCGCGCCGCGATGCGGGCCGCCGCCAGGCAGATCGCCAGCGGCAGCCCGGCACAGGCCTCCACCACCTCGGCCGCGGCGGCGCGCTCGTCGACCACCCGGTGCCTGCCGACCCGCGCGGCGAGGATCTCGGTGGAGGCCTCCCGGGCGAGCGGGCCCAACGGCCGGAACACCGCACCGTCGATGCCCAGCCCGGTGAGCCGGCGGCGGCTCGTCACCACGACCACCGTGTGGTCCGAGCCGGGCAGCAGCGGCCGCACCTGGGCGGCCGTCGAGGCGTTGTCCAGCAGCACCGCGATCCGCCGCTCCGCCGCCAGCGAGCGCCAGAGCGCGGCCCCCTCCTCCAGGCTCCCGGGCACCGGGGAGATCCCGAAGGCCCGCAGGAAGCCGCCGAGGGCCTCGGCCGGGTCGGCGGGGCCACCGGGCGCGTAGCCGCGCAGGTCCGCGTACAGCTGGCCGTCCGGGAAGCGGCCGGCCTGGCCGCGCAGCCACTGCGCGGCCAGGGCCGTCTTGCCGACCCCGGCGGGGCCGGTCACCACGAGGGTGACGTCCGCCGCCCCGGCGTCGGGGGCCAGCGAGAGGTCCAGCGCCTCCAGGTCCGCCTCCCGCCCGATCAACCGCCGCGGACAGGGCGGGAGTTGCCTGGGCGTGGGCAGGGCGGACGCGCCGTGCAGGTGCAGCCCGCCGTGGATCGTTCCGGCCTGCACCACCGGACCGGCGACCGTCGTGGCACCGGCCAGCGAGTTCCGCACCACTCCGTACGGCAGGTTGACGTCGTTCACCGGCGCCCGCCGACCACGGTCGATCCTGTCACTGGGCCCCCCGGCCTCGGACGAATTACCCCTGCGGCGCTATCACATGACGCCTCGTCATGTCGAGACAATTCCCAAAGGCATGGGCACCGAACCCTGCGGTGGTATGGCCGATTACCTCACGTGCATGCGATGCTCACCCGCGACACGGCAAGCTGGTAGCCAACCGGCGGGGGGCGTCAAGATGCGGGTTCATCTCCTGGGTTCAGTTGAACTATCGGTAAACAGTGAGCAATTGGCGATCCCATCGGACAAGCGGCGACAGTTACTGGCGGCCTTGGCCCTGGAGGTCGGAAGGCCGCTGTCCCACACGTCACTCGCGGACCGACTATGGGACAACGAACCGCCTCCCAGCGCGCTGGCCAGCCTGTACAGCCATATCTCCCACCTTCGCGCCCTGTTGAGACGGGCAACCCGGTTCGCCGGGGGGCAAAGCCCGCCGGACGCCCCGGCGATCGACACCCGATCGCACACGTACACCCTCAGGGCCGACCCCCAACTGATTGACTGGCATCAGTATCTGGACCTCGCCCGACAGGCCAGACTCCTCGCCGAGAACGGGCAGGATCACCAGGCCAGAACCGTACTGAACCGAACCGAGGAGCTCTGGTGCGGTGAGCCGCTCGCCGGGCTTCCGGGCACCTGGGCCCAGACCGCCCGCACCGCCATGGCCGACCAGCACTTCACCACCACGCTGCTGAGGGTCGAGGTCGACCTACGCCTCGGCCGGCACCACGAGTTGATCCCCGAGCTCACCGCGCTGCGCGAGGACCGTCCCACCGACGAACGTCTTGCCGGGCACCTGATGACCGCCCTTCACGCCGCCGGCCGACAAACGGAGGCGCTGGCCGTCTACCCCGCCGTCGTCCGCCTGCTTCACGCCCACTTCGCCACCGAGCCCGGTGGCCCGCTCACCCGCCTGCATCAGCGCATGCTGCGTGGCGAACCGCTCCCCGGTGAACGGGGGCGAGCCGCGATCACTCCACCCCCCTCACTGGTTCCGGCCCCTCGCGTGACGCCTCCGGCGCGGGTGCCCGGACGGCACCGCATGGTCGGCAGGGAGGAGGACCTGCGCCGGGTACTGCCCCGCCCCCACGACCGGCTCGCCCACGGCGGCGTCGTCACCGTCTCCGCGATCCTCGGCATGCCGGGGGTCGGCAAGACCACCCTGGCCCTGCACGCCGCCGACCTGATGTGCGAGTACTTCCCGGACGGCTACGTCTACCTCAACCTGCGCGCCCACGTCGGCAACCAGCCGCCGCTCACCCCGCAGGCAGCGGGCGCCCTCCTGCTCAGACGCCTGGGCGTTCCGGCCACCAGCATCCCGCTCGACGCGGAGGAGGTCTTCGCACTGTGCGTGGAGGCCCTGTCCTCGCGTCGGGCCGTCGTCATCCTCGACGACGCCTCGAATGCCACTCAAGTCCGCCCGCTGCTGCCGCCCGCACCGACCGCCCTGGTCATCATCACCAGCCGTCAGCGCCTCACCGACCTCCCGGACGCCAAGACGGTGTTCCTGGACGTCCTGACGGTGGATGACGCCGTCGCCCTGTTCCTGAACGTGGTCGGCCCGGAGCGCGCGGTGGAGCGGGAACACATCATCGAGATCGTGAAGCTTTGCGGCCTGCTTCCACTCGCCATCGCACTGGCCGCCAGCCGCTTCAAGGCACGCCCGTCCTGGACGCTCCCCCATCTCGCGCGGCGGCTGGCCCGCAAGACCGGACGCCTTGCCGAATTCCGCAATGGGTCGGAGAGCATCGCCCGGGCGTTCGAGCTCTCCTACCGCTATCTCCCGCCGAGCGAGCGCTCGGCCTTCCGACTGCTCGGGCTCCATCCGGGCCCGGACTTCGGGCTCCACGCGGCAGCCGCGTTGCTCGGGCAGCCGGTCGACGTGACCGACCGCATTCTCGAGGCACTGTTGAACTGCCATCTGATCCAGGAGATCTCACCGGAGCGCTACCAGTTCCATGACTTGATCAGGGAATTCGCCGCCGCTCTGGATCCGGGCGAGGAGCAACGAGCGGCGGCCGTCAATCGGCTGTTCCGCTACGCTCTCCACGCCGCTGACGCCGCGGACCGCCTCCTCTATCCGCGGCGTTCGAGACTGCCGGTTCCCGAGCCCGTCGGCGGGCCCGACCTGGCCGACCTGCTGACGGACCTCGCCCTGGACTCCCACGAGTCGGTGAAGGCCTGGCTGACCACGGAACGTCCGGGCCTGCTGGCCCTGGTGGCGAACTCCGGGGAGCTCGGATTCCCCGAGAGCGGCGCCTGGATCTCCCATGTGCTGGCCGGCCACCTCGAAGCCGAGGCCTACTGGAGCGACGCCCATGACATGCACCGGACGGCCGCAGCCCACTGGCGATCCGTCGGGAACGACCGCTGCGAGGCGCGGGCGCTGATCGACCTCGGCGCGACGCTCGCCAACGCGTCCCGCTATCCGTCCGCCGTCGAAGCCCTGTCGCACGGACTGGACCTGGCCCGGGCGGAGGGCGACCGGGATGCCGTCGCCAACGCACTCGGGATCCTCGGCCTCGCCCGATGGCACCAAGGGGCGCTGTCCGAGGCCCTGGCTCATCAGGAGGAGGCGCTGGGCATCCGTCGGGAGGCCGGCGACCACTGGAATGCCGCCCGCTGCCTCGCGAACGTCGGCATCGTGCACAGCTCTCTGGGCAATGCGGAATCCGCGCTGTCCGCCTACAGCAACGCCCTCCCGCTCGCCCGCGACTTCAACGACCGGCCGTTCGAGTTGCGCATCCTCAACAACATCGGCGACCTCCACCTCGGAGCCCGGAACCTCCTCGCGGCCCGATCAGCCTTCGAACTGGTCCTCAGCCTCGGGAGTGGCCACCTGCCCCAGTTCGACCTCGCCATCGTGAAGATCAATCTGGCGGCCTCTCTCTCGATTCCCGGAGAGCTCGACCGCGCCCTGGAGCTGTACGGGTCGGCCCTCGCGACCTTCCGGGAGAGCGGTGGCGTGCGAACGGAGGTGAACGCCCTGATCGCCCTCGCGGACACCCTCCGCGCCGCCGGGCGCCACACGGACGCCCGCGACCAGTACACCACCGCGCTGGGCCTCGCACGCTCCGTCGGAACCACCCGCGAGCAGGCCATCGCCCTCCGCGGGCTGGGTCTGTGCTCGGACGCGCTCGGCCTGCCCGACGAGGCTGCCGAGCACCTGGCGACAGCCGCCCACCTCGCCGAGCGGATCCACGCGGTCGAGGAGGCCACCCGAGCCAGGGACGCACTCGCCGAGATCCGCGACCGCCAGGACCGATGCTCCTCGTGACGGAGTACCCCTCGCCCCACAGCTGTCACACATATGACTATCAGTCAAGATGCCTGCTACGCAAGCGACTTGATTGACACGGGTGTCTCCTGATGCACTGGTGTTCCGAAGGGGAACGCCCCTTCGAGCACAGCTGAAGGAGAACGACAACCTTGCACCACGTAACATCACCCCGGGTACGTTCGACCTCTCGCGCGAGGGTCTCGTTCGACCACAACCACAACCAGGATGGCTCGTCGTCGTGCTGGGAGTGGTTGCCCATCTGGTGTGCACTGCCCCGGGGCGCCAGCGGCACGCTCCCCAGCTGCTGATGTGAGCGAGCCTCCCGCCCTCGTGCCCACGCACGAGGGCGGGAGGGCGCGGGAGACCGGGTCGCGCGCACCGGACCGTACGAGCCACCGGTCAGGGTCTGCTGCGGACCAACGTCACGGCCGCCTCTCCCGTGTACACCCGGAACGTCAGCGTCTCCTGAAGGTAGAGCTGAATCGTTTCGGCATCGTGGGAGAGGTAGCCCACCGAGGCGTCCTGGCCAAGGAAGAGCTCGAAGTCCCCGCCGCGGGCGGAGAGCAGGTAGGCGCCTTCGATGGCCGGGGCCCAGATGATGTCCCCGTCGAGGAGGCGGGCGATGTGGTTGTGGACGGGGTAGCCGTGGTCGCTGGTCTCGTTGACCGCGGTGAAGGCGTCCGCGCCGAGCAGGAGTGAGTACGGGCCGCCGACGCCGGCGAGGCGGAGGGCGGTGAGCCCGCGGCTGACGGCCTCCGGGTATTCCCTGACGTCCTGCGGGAGTTGGACCGCAGGGTTGGTGGAGGCGGCGCGGATGCCGTCGATGCCGGCGGCGCGGTAGCCCTCGAAGACGGCGCGGTCCTCGGCCAGGGCGAGCTTGCGACCGGCGTCCTTGACGGGCTGCCAGTCGGAGTCCCGGGAGCCGCGTTCGACGTCGTCCACGGCGTCGCGGCGGACGGTGAAGGGGACGCGCAGCTCGACCACCGGCTGGGCGGCGCGGGCGCGGGCCTGGATGCCGTCGGTCGGGGGGTCGATGGCGGTCAGGTGGCCGGTGCCGACGGCCGCGAGGGTGGCGCCCTCGGGGCCGTTGAGGTCGACCACCCGGCGGCCGGCGATGTGGAGCTTGAAGGTCTGGCGGGCCTCCTCCTCGATCTCCTCCCACGCGGCGGCGGAGATCGGGGCGAGGTCCCGGTGGAGGTTGTTCATGTGCGGGGTCCTGTTCAGGTGGTCTGTCAGGGCGTCTGTCAGGTGGTCTGCTTGAGGCTTCCGATGCCGAGCGAGCCGTCCCCGGAACCGGCCACGGAAGCGGGGACGGCCGCGGGAACGGCCGCAGGGACGGGGACGGACGCGGAAGCAGCCGGCGCCGGCGGCGGGGAGTCGAGGAAGTCGGCGGTCGGGACGAAGAACAGCCCGCCGGTGACGGCGGTGGAGAAGTCGAGCAGCCGGTCGGTGGTGCCGGGCGGGTTGCCGATGAACATGTTGCGCAGCATCTCCTCGGTCACCCCGGGGTCGGCCGCGTAGCCGATGAAGTAGGTGCCGACCTCACCGTCACGGCCGGCGGAGCCGAAGGTGCCGTACGGCATGTTGAAGCGGACGATCTGCCGCTCCTCGCCGTCCGGACCGGTGATCACGGTGAGCGCCACGTGCGAGTCGGCGGGTTTGACGTCGTCGGACAGCTCGATGTCGTCGAGCTTGGTGCGGCCGACCGCCCCCTCCTGCTGCTCGACGCTCAGCGCGTTCCAGGTGTCCATGTCGTGCACGTACCGCTGCACGACGACGTAGCTGCCGCCGGTGAACTCCGGGTCCTCGGCGCCGATCAGGGCCGCGCGTTCGGCGGCCCGGCCCTCCGGGTTCTCGGTGCCGTCGACGAAGCCGAGCAGGTCCCGGTCCTCGAAGTACTTGAAGCCCTGGACGGAGTCGACGACGGCCGCCGCCCCGGCGAGCCGTTCGGTGAGCTTCGCGGCCAGCTCGAAGCAGAGGTCCATCCGTTCGGCCCGCAGGTGCAGCAGCAGGTCGCCGGGGGTGGCCGGGGCCCGGTGGCGGGGCCCGGCCACGTCCCGGAAGGGGTGCAGGGAGGACGGCCGGGGGCCGGCGAAGAGGCGGTCCCAGAGTTCGGAGCCGATGCCGGTGACGCAGGTGAGGGCGCCCTCGGGGGCGCGGAAGCCGACGGCGCGGCGCAGTCCGGCGAGCTCGGGCAGCAGGTCGCGGACGGCGTCCTCGCGGCCGGGTTCGACGGTGAGGATCAGGAAGACGGCCGCGCTGGTCAGCGGGGAGAGCACGGCTTGCGGTTCGGTCTGCATGGTGCGTGACCTCTCTCAGGACGCCCGGGAGGCGTCCCACTCGGCGCGGTAGTCGGCGAAGATCCGCTGGAGGTGGTGTCCGATCTTCAGGCCGAGCGCCAGGCAGGTGAACAGTGCGAGGACGGGGTTCTCCCGCAGCAGGCTCACGGCAGCCGCTCCCGGCGTGGCACGGGGACGCCGGGCGGGGGATGGACCAGCACTGATCCGATCATGGGAATGATTACATCGCAAAGCGGACAATCCGGCACGGCCGACGCACAGCCGAACGGCCCCACCGGGCGGACCGGACGGACCGGACGGCCCCGCCGGAAGCCGTTCCGACGGGGCCGTTCAATGCGGGCCGTTCTACGCGGGCCGTTCGACGCGGACGGGCGGCCCTCCCCCGCGGGCGTCGGGCGGCTTCAGACCCGCAGCGCCGCCAGCTGCTCGGCGAACGGCACCACCTGCTCGGGCAGCTCCGGCGCCGCCGGGTCGCGCCCGGCCAGCAGCGCCGCCAGCTCCCCGGCCGCCCGGTCGATCCGGCGCGGCAGGCCGTCGGTGAGGCCGTCCCCCGCCGTGCCCCAGTCGTCGGTGGCCGCGTAGACGGCGGTCGGCAGCACCACCGCGCGCAGGTAGCTGAACAGCGGGCGGACGGCGTGCTCCAGGGCGAGCGAGTGCCGGGGCGTGCCGCCGGTGGCGGCGATCAGCACCGGCTTGCCGGTGAGCGCGTCGTTGTCGATCACGTCGAAGAAGGACTTGAACAGACCGCTGTACGAGGCCGTGAAGATCGGTGTCACCGCGATCAGGGCGTCCGCCTCCGTCACCGCCTCGATCGCCGCGCGCAGCCCGGCGCCGGGGAAGCCGGTGACGAAGTTGTTGGCGATCTCCACCGCCAGGTCCCGCAGTTCGACCACCGTGACGTCCACCTCGCGGCCCTCCGGGGCGAGCCGGCGCACGGTCGAGTCGGTGAGCCGGTCCGCCAGCAGCCGCGTCGAGGACGGCTTGCTCAGTCCGGCGCTCACCACCACCAGCTTGTACGCGGTCACTTGGCCACCTCCGCCTTCTCGTTCTCCCGCGCGTCCCGGGCCGCGACCAGCGCGGCGTGGGTCGGCCCCTGCGGCACTCCGGCCGGGCGGCCCTTGGCGAACTCCTCGCGCAGCACCGGCACGACCTCCTCGCCGAGCAGGTCCAGCTGCTCCAGCACCGTCTTCAGCGGCAGGCCGGCGTGGTCCATCAGGAACAGCTGGCGCTGGTAGTCGCCGAAGGTCTCGCGGAAGGTCAGGGTCTTCTCGATGACCTCCTGGGGGCTGCCCACGGTCAGCGGGGTCTGCTCGGTGAACTCCTCCAGCGAGGGCCCGTGCCCGTAGACCGGCGCGTTGTCGAAGTACGGACGGAACTCGCGCACCGCGTCCTGGGAGTTCTTCCGCATGAACACCTGCCCGCCGAGGCCGACGATCGCCTGCTCGGGCGTGCCGTGGCCGTAGTGGGCGAAGCGCTCGCGGTAGAGGCTGATCAGCTTCTTGAAGTGCTCCTTGGGCCAGAAGATGTTGTTCGCGAAGAAGCCGTCCCCGTAGTAGGCGGCCTGCTCGGCGATCTCGGGGCTGCGGATCGAGCCGTGCCAGACGAACGGCGGGACGTCGTCCAGCGGGCGCGGGGTGGAGGTGAAGCCCTGCAGCGGGGTACGGAAGCGGCCCTGCCAGTCCACGACCTCCTCGCGCCACAGCTGGTGCAGCAGCGCGTAGTTCTCGACCGCGAGCGGGATGCCCTGGCGGATGTCCTGGCCGAACCAGGGGTAGACCGGGCCGGTGTTGCCGCGGCCCATCATGACGTCCGCCCGGCCCTCGGCCAGGTGCTGGAGCATCGCGAAGTCCTCGGCGATCTTCACCGGGTCGTTGGTGGTGATCAGCGTGGTCGAGGTGGAGAGGATGATGCGGTCGGTCTGCGCGGCGATGTAGCCGAGCATGGTCGTCGGCGAGGACGGGACGAACGGCGGGTTGTGGTGCTCGCCGGTCGCGAAGACGTCCAGGCCGACCTCCTCGGCCTTGCGGGCGATGGCCACCATCGCCTTGATCCGCTCGTGCTCGGTGGGGGTGCGACCGGTGGTGGGGTCGGTCGTCACGTCGCCGACGGAGAAGATTCCGAACTGCATGCTGCTCACCCGTCCCAGGTAGTCCAACTTTCAACCACCTTAGCACCCTGGTGCGGATCGTTATTCCCGCCGGCCCCGTTCCCGTCGGTCGGCGCCGACCGCCGGCCGCGGAACGCGGACCCGCCCCGGGCGGGGCGCCGTAGCGCTCCGCCCGGGGCGGTCACCTGTCCGTTTGCCGTTCTCGGCTCACATTTCGCTCGTGACGCTCACCCCGCTGAAGCCCTGCTGGGCGTAGAGGCTGAAGAAGACGTAGCCCGCCGGCGGGTTGGTGACGGTCAGCGTCTCCGAGTTGTCCGGGCCCGTCGAACGCGCGGTGTTCGCGTTGGTGTAGGCCCAGCCGCCCGGGTTGTAGTAGAGGTCGCCGTTGCCGGTGCCGCCACTGGTGGTGATCTTCACCTGCTTGGTGCCGGCCGGCACCGTCAGGAAGAAGTGCGCGTAGTTGCCCGTGGTCGCCGCGACGTTGCTGCGCGCGCAGTTGGCGTCCAGCTGCCGGGTGTCGGCGCCGGTGCACTCCGGCAGCTGCGGCGTGGTGGGCGTGCCGCCGTCGGTGGCGCAGGCGCCGGCGGCGCACCTGGTCAGCCAGCTGTCGAAGTCGGCGTCGTAACGGGTGCCGATGGTGGTCTTCAGGATGGTGCGGGCACCGTTCCAGTCACCGGCGCGGTACTTGGCGAGGACCGCGTCCATGTCGGAACGGTGCTGCTCCAGCATGTAGCGCACGGCCAGGTATCCCCAGCGGTACACCCGGTCCTGGTCGCCGTAGGCGGTGTCGAAGAGGTCGCTCAGCCTGTAGGTGTGGCGGCCGGCCGCCGCGATGGCCGCGTCGTTGTTGACCTTGCGGTACGACCAGGAGACGTACTCGGCGAAGCCCTCCACCCACCAGACGGTCGGGGTGGTCATGCCGGCCTCGAAGTCGCCGTACATGTCGAACCGGCCGTCGAGGTAGTGGGTGTACTCGTGGTTGAGGTTCCAGATCTCGAAGGACGGGCGGGCCCACTCGGCCTCGTAGCAGAGGAAGCGCGGCTGGTTGCCGGCCGTGGCCGGCTCGCCCTCCAGGTACATGCCGCCGTTGTTGGTGTCGATGCCGTAGATCGCGGCGGCGAGCACCTGGTAGTCGAGCGAGGAGTGGAAGACCACGACCTCGATCGTGCTGTTGCCGTCGTCCTTGACCGGGCCGCTGTCCTTGGCCACCGCGTGGAAGAACGCGTCCTGACCGTTCAGGCTGGTGCAGGCGGTGCCGACCTGGGTGCTGTCCAGCGCCTGGGCGAGGATCGTGATGCTCGGGCTGCAGGTGTGCTTCACGGTCAGCACGCCGGCCTTGAGCTGGTCGGCCTTGTTGCAGGTGCCGTAGTACGAGCAGTTGCCGGCGTCGTAGTAGTCGACGCCCTCGGCGACCGCGGCCCACTGGTAGACGGTGCGGCCCTTCGGCTCCGAGGTGCCGACCAGCCCCTTGGCGAGGGGGCGGACCTTGGCCTGGAGGGCCGTGTCCTTCAGGAAGCGGGTGAGCTCCTTGGTCGCGTTGTAGACCAGCACGCCGTAGGTGTCGCCGAGCAGGGCGTTGTTGCGGGTCGCGAAGTCGGACAGCGCGTCCAGCACGCTCGGGTCGGCCTCGACGGCGGCGTCGAAGCCGGGCACCTGGTGGCCGCGGAACAGCACGGTGAAGACCGGGTTGACCGCCCACGCCATGCCGGCCGGGTTCCAGGTGTCGGCCTTGTAGTCGCCCAGCAGCCGCTTGACGACCGGCAGGTAGCGGACGTTCTCCTGGGCGCTGTCGATCAGGGTGACGGCCTCGCCCAGGATGGGCCCGTTGCCCGCCGCGACGTCGCGCGAGTGCGCGCTGTTGAAGAAGGCGTCCAGGCCGGACTGGATCGCGGTCTTGAGGCCGGCGCCGTACTCGCCGACGTCCTGCTTGTGGTACCACTGCACGAAGTAGCCGGCGCGCAGGTAGAGCACCAGCTGCTCGACCGACGTGCTGTTGTCACCGGGGTAGTTGGCCGCCGCGTCGCGCAGCGCGTAGGCCACCGTGCTCATCTGCTCCTCGCGGAACGCGCCGCGCGCGTCGCCGCCGGTGAGCTGGAACAGGCTGTTGATGCACTGGACGTCGGCGTCCTTGATGTGCTGGACCAGGTCGCTGCCGGTCCGGCCGGTGAAGTCGCCGACGGTACAGGGCTTTTCGGCCGCCGCGCCGAGGCGCAGGGCCTTGGCGGTCGGCCGGACCTCGGCCGGCCGGGTGTCGACCGGGAGCGGGGCGCGCTGGTCGACCGAGGCCAACTGCTGCCCGCTGTCGGCTCGTTCGGGGGCGCCGGTGGCGGGCTGCGGAGCCGGTCCGGTGGGGACGGGCGTGGGCGTGCCGCCGGGGGTGGGGGCGGCGGGAGCGGCCTGGGACTGCGGGGCGAACAGGCCGACCGCCAGGAACAGGGACAGGACGAGCGTCAGCAATCGTGCCAGCTGCGGGAGTCGCAGCAGACGTGAAGGACTCACGTGGGGGCCTCCGGGCCGTCGTCGGCCGCGACGTGGGGCGCGGCCGGTGGGGGTGTCGAGGACCGCTGGTGACGGCGCCGCGTGGGGGCGGTTCCGTCGGGCACGGTGGGGGATGTGACATGTACCATGGCACATCTCACATGGCCTTGGGAACCCGGGGCGTTGTGCGCAGTTCGCGGGGAATTCGGTCAGGACCCGTGATGGCGGTCCACCGACGGACCCGCCCCGGGCGGGGCGCCGTAGCGCTCCGCCCGGGGCGGTCACCTGTCCTGCATGCCGAGGTCGGCTCAGAATTCGCTCGTGACGCTCACCCCGCTGAAGCCCTGCTGGGCGTAGAGGCCGAAGAAGACGTAGCCGGCCGGCGGGTTGGTGACGGTCAGCGTCTCCGAGTTGTCCGGGTTGGTCGACCGGAGGACGTGGGAGTTGGTGTACGCCCAGCTGCCCGGGTTGTAGTAGAGGTCGCCGTTGCCGGTGCCGCCACTGGTGGTGATCTTCACCTGCTTGGTGCCGGCCGGCACCGTCAGGAAGAAGTGCGCGTAGTTGCCCGTGGTCGCCGCGACGTTGCTGCGCGCGCAGTTGGCGTCCAGCTGCCGGGTGTCGGCGCCGGTGCACTCCGGCAACTGCGACTGGCCCGGCGTGTTGGCGGCGCAGGCGCCGGCGGCGCACCTGGTCAGCCAGCTGTCGAAGTCGGCGTCGTAACGGGTGCCGATGGTGGTCTTCAGGATGGTGCGGGCACCGTTCCAGTCACCGGCGCGGTACTTGGCGAGGACCGCGTCCATGTCGGAACGGTGCTGCTCCAGCATGTAGCGCACGGCCAGGTACCCCCAGCGGTACACCCGGTCCTGGCTGCTCCTGGCGTAGACCGTGTCGAAGAGCTCGCTCAGCTTGTAGGTGTGCTGCGAAGCCACCGCGATGGCGTCGGTGTTGACGGCCTTGCGGTACGACCAGGAGACGTACTCCGCGAAGCCCTCGACCCACCAGTCGATCGGCTGGACCTGGCCCGCGTCGTAGTCGCCGTAGACGTTGAACCGGCCGTCGAGGTAGTGGGTGTACTCGTGGTTGAGGTTCCAGATCTCGAAGGACGGGCGGGCCCACTCGGCCTCGTAGCAGAGGAAGCGCGGCTGGTTGCCGGCCGTCGCCGGGTCGCCCTCCAGGTACATGCCGCCGTTGTTGGTGTTGATGTCGTAGATGACCGCGGCGAGCACCTGGTAGTCGAGCGAGGAGTGGAAGACCACGACCTCGATCGTGCTGTTGCCGTCGTCCTTGACCGGGCCGCCGTCCTTGGCCACCGTGTGGAAGAACGCGTCCTGACCGTTCAGGCTGGTGCAGGCGGTGCCGACCTGGGTGCTGTCCAGCGCCTGGGCGAGGATCCTGATGCTCGGGCTGCAGGTGTGGTCGACCGTCAGGTTGGCGGCCTTGAACTTCGCCGGGTCCTCACAGGTGCCGTAGTACGAGCAGTCGGCCTTGTCCCACCAGTTCACCGCGAGCGCCACCGAGCCGCGCTGGTACATCGTGGGTCCGGTCGGGGCGGACTGCTGAGCCAGGGCCCGCGCGTAGGGGCGCACCTTGGGCAGCAGTTCCGGGTACTGCATGAAACGGGTCAGCTCGTTGGTCGCCTCGTAGACCGTCCGCCCGTAGGTGCCACCGTGCAGGCCCTGGTTGCGGGAGATGAAGGTGAACAGGGTGTCCAGCACGCTCGGGTCGGCCTTGACGGCGGGGAGGAAGTCGGCCTCCCAGTGTCCGGCGAACAGCGCGGTGAGCACCGGGGTCAGCCCGTAGACCATGCCGGTCGGGTTCCAGGTGGCGCTGTCGTAGTCGGACAGCAGTCGCTTGACGACCGGCAGGTAGCGGGCGCTGTCCTTGGCGCTGTCGATCAGCGTGGTCGCCCGGGCCAGCGGGCCCGCGTTGTCCGCCGTGACGTCCCGCGAACGGGAGTTGGCGAAGAACGCGTCCAGCGCGGAGCGGGTCGCGGTCTTCAGGCCGGCGCCATAGGGGCCCACCACGTCGGGGTTGTAGAACTGCACGAAGTAGCCGGCCTGCAGGTAGAGCATCAGCTGCGAGATCGACGCGCCGTTGTTGCCCTGGTAGCTGTTCGCGGCGTCGCGCACCGCGTACGCCACGGCGGTCATCTGCGACTCGCGGAACGCGTTCGCGGCGTCGCCGCGGCCGATCTTGAACAGCGAGTTGACGCACTGGAGGTCGACGGACTTGATCTGCTGGACCAGCGCGCTGCCGGTCCGGCCGGTGAAGTCACCGACGTTGCAGGGCCGGTCGGCGGCCGCGCCCAGCCCGAAGGCCTTGGCCTGCGGCTGGTCGGCCGTCGGCAGGCCGGTGAGCGGGGCCGTCGGCGACTGGGGTACCAGGTCCTCCGGGCTGAGCCGCTTCCGGCCGTCCGGCCGCGCGGGGGCGGTGTCGACGCGGTCCGCGCCGATCGCGGGCGGCGGCGCCAGGTGGGCGGGCACCGTGCCGACGGGCGCACCGGCGGGGGTCGTCCCGCCGGGGGTGGGAGCGGCGGGGGTGGCCTGGCTGAGCGGGGCGAACACGCCGACCGCCAGGACGAGGGTCAGAACGAGCGTCAACAGTCTTGCCAACTGCGGGACTCGCAGTAAGCGTCGGCCATTCACGTGGGGGCCTCCGGGCCGTCAAAGGCCGCGAGTTGGGGCGCGGCCTACGGTGGAGCGAGGTCCGTCGGCGACGGCACCGCGTGGGGCGGTTCCGCCGTGGAGACGGTGGGGATGTGCCATGTACCATTGCACACATCACACAATATTGTGAAGGCCTTTACCCAAGGTCCACCCATCCACGACAGCGGAAAGGGCATGGCGACGAGTCGTCACCATGCCCTTTCCGCTTGCGAAGGAGGGGATTCCGGGAATTCCCGGCCGCCCCTCCCGGAGCGGCTACTTGCGGAGCAGCAGGATCACGCCCGCCGTCACCAGGCCGACCACGACGGCGGCCACGCCGTACGCCAGGCGGTGCGCCCGCAGCACCGGCAGGAAGCGGTCCACGGCGTAGCGGCCGGGGCCGGTCAGGGCGAGTGCCGCGGCGCCCGCGGTCAGCAGCAGCTCGTACTCGCTGCCCTTCGGGGCGAAGAAGCCGCCGCCCCAGGTGACGGCTATCGCGTTGACCATCGTGCCGACGATCGCGGCGCCCGCCAGCGGGGTCAGCAGGCCGACGGCGAGGGCGAGTCCGCCCAGCGTCTCGGTGAGGCCCGCCACCACGGCCATGGCGTCGCCGGCCGGGTAGCCGCTCATGGTGAAGAACTGACCGGTGCCGTCGATCCCGCCGCCGCCGAACCAGCCGAACAGCTTCTGGCTGCCGTGCGCGGCCATGGTCAGGCCGAGGGCCAGGCGCAGGAGCAGGAGTCCGGCGTCGTAGGCGTGCGGGGAGGTCGTCGCGGACCCGGCGGTGTCCCGGGCCGGGCTGACGGTGGTGGTGGCGGCGGTCGTGCTCGGGCTGCTGCTCGGCATGCGCGTCTCCATCGATCGGGGTTCGGTCGTCGTCCGGCGCGGCCGGACGTGGTCACGGGTTGTGGTGGTGCGGCGGGCAGGGGTCGTCACCCCCACCGTTGTTCAAATTTGAACCGCCGCTCTTCGACCGTACCGCGAAGTTCGAATTTGAACAACTGACGGATCGTCGGCGACTCGCGGAGCCCGTCCGGGCCGGAGAGGGTGGAGGCATGGCTCAACACAGGCACCACCGACGGGAGGCGCGGACCGGCACCCCGTACCCCGAGGCGCTGGACGCCTTCGGCGAGCGCGTCCGGCTCATCACCCCCGGCCAGTGGGACTCCCCCACGCCGTGCAGCGACTGGTCCGTCCGCGACCTGGTCAACCACCTCACCGGCGAGCAGCTCTGGGTACCCGAACTGCTGATGGGCGCCACCGTCGGCGAGGTCGGCGGACGCTTCGACGGCGACGTGCTCGGCGACGACCCGGTCACCGCCTGGACCGACGCCGCCGAGGCCGCCCGGGAGGCCTGGGCCGTCCCCGGCGCCACCGAGCTGACCGTCCACCTCTCCTTCGGCGACACCTCCGGCCAGTACTACCTGGACCAGCTCACCACCGACCTGGTGATCCACTCCTGGGACCTCGCCGAGGGCATCGGACGGCTCACCCGGCTCCCGGACGGGCTCGTCGGGTTCGCGCTCGGCGAGTTCGCCGGGTACGGGGACCTCTCCGGCAGCGGGCTCTTCGACCCGCCGGTGCCGGTGCCCGAGGACGCCGGACCGCAGACCCGGCTGCTCGCCCTCGCCGGGCGGCAGGACGGCGGGTGACCGGGCTGCGGGTGACCGGGCGGCGGCACGGAGGGTGACCGGATCGCACGACGGCGGGTGACCGGGATACGCGACGGCGGATGACCGGGCTGCGGCGCGCAGGGCGGACGGCGGCGTCTCCGGGCGGGCGGGCGCGACTCCGCGTGACCGGCCGCGCCCGCGCGTGAACGGGCGCGCCTCCGGGTGAACGGGCCGGCGCCGGATACTGGAAGGCGACGGGGGAAGTCTTCCGTGCGAGAGGCGGGCGGGCCATGAGCCGCAGGCCTGACATCCTCGGCGAGTTCACCGCCGACCACCGGGCGGCGATCGAGCTGCTCGACCGGATCGAGGCCGCACCGGCCGACGACCCCGGGCGCGGCGAGCTGCTCGCCCGGCTGACCGACCTGCTGTTCACCCACTGCGCCGCCGAGGAGGAGCACCTCTTCCCCGTGGTGCAGCACGACGTGCCCGACGGCGGGGCGCTGGTCTTCCGCAGCATCCACGACCACCTGGCGATCGGGCAGTACCTCGCCGACCTCCAGGGGCTCGGACCCGCCGACCCGGCCCTCGGCACCCTGCTGCGCGGCCTCGCCGAAACCCTGCGCCGGCATCTGCGCGACGAGGAGGAGCAACTCTTCCCGGCCGCCCGCAAGGCCCTGCCGGCGGCGGCCCGCACCGCGCTGGGCGACCGGCTGCGGGCGGACCGGGCCGAGCTGGACTCCCCGGGCTGATCAGGCCCCGGGCCGATCGATTCTCCTGGCCGATCAGTCCTTCGGGCCGATCACCGCGAACCGGGCGCCCTCGCGGTCCCGCAGCCGGGCCACCCGCCCGTACGGGGAGTCGAAGACCGGCCCGAGCGCGCCGCCGCCCAGCTCCACGGCCCGGGCCAGCGCCCGGTCGGTGTCCGGGACGGCGAAGGACACCTCCCAGTGCGGCGGCATCCCGGCCGGGCCGCCCGCCTGTTCCTTGGCCAGCGCCGCGACGCTGTGGCCCTCGGCGCGCAGCACCACCCGGTCGTGCTCCCAGCGGACGTCGAAGCGCTCCGGGTCCCGGCCGTCCCAGCGGAACACCTCGCCGTAGAACAGTGCCGCCGCGAACGGGTCCGGGGTGCGCAGCTCGATCCAGACCGGCGCGCCGGGCACGTCCAGCTTCCGGGCCCGGCCCGGCGGGCCCTCCCAGATGCCGAACACCGCGCCCGCCGGGTCCGCCGCGAAGGCCACCCGTCCGGCGTCGAAGGTCAGCGGGCCGACCGCCAGCGTCGCGCCGCGCTCGCGCACCGCGTCGGCGGCGGCGTCGGCGCTCTCCGTCCCGAAGTAGCTGGTCCACGCGACCGGGATCGCCCCGAAGCCGGCGACGCCCAGCCCGGCCACCGCCTCCCCGCCGGTCACCGCGTGCACGTACGGGCCGAAGCGGTCCGGCCCGGGCTCGAACTCCCAGCCGAGCAGGGGCCCGTAGAACTCCTCGGCGTCGTCCAGGTCCCGGGCCATCAGGCTCACCCAGCACGGTACGGCCGCCACACAGCGCACCCTGGCGGCCGTCTCACCGCTGCCCATCGCGAACCTCCTCGCCCACCCGGCCGCCGGGCCCCTCCCGACTCCCACGGCCCACCGGCCGCCCGGGACGCCCACAGCCTAGGCCGCCACCCGCACCGCCCCGGGGACGCCATGCCCGGGATCAGCGCACCCAGTTCTTGAGGGGCTCGGTGTCCAGGGAGATGCCCACCGGGTCGGGCAGCTGGACGGCCTTGCCGAAGGGGAGGGTGTGGACCGTCTCGTAGCGGAACGAACTGCTCGGGCAGCATCTGCGGGCGCTCGGAGATCACAGTCACGGGCCCCTCCTTCTCCTGGACACCCTTCGGGCCAACGAGGTCCCGGCGGGTGGTCACGGGCCGCTCGGCTTCGATCACAGCCCAGCCGGCCGAGGCACCCCTCGTATGACGCAGGTCACATGGGGGGCGGAAATTCCGGGGACGGATTCCCCGTTTGCGAGTACGTTGGAAGAAGCGGGGAGAATTTCCCCGGTATCCTGATGAGGAGCAGTCGTCGTGGCCACCACCGCCGAGTCGGTCCGTCCCGCCGGGAGCGCGCGTACGCCGAAGTTGCGTGCGGACGCGAGCCGGAACCGGGAGCGGATCGTACTGGCGGCCCGGGACGCGTTCGTCGAGCACGGTGCGGACGCACCGCTGGACGAGATCGCGAAGCGGGCGGGGGTCGGCAATGCCACGCTGTACCGGAACTTCCCGGACCGGGTGGCGCTGATCCACGAGGTGGCGGTGCTCGTCAAGAACCGTATCCTGGCCCTCGCCGAGACGGCGACGGCCGAGGCGGACGCTCCTGACGGCGGCGGCCCGTTCGACGCCCTCCAGCGGTTCGCGCACGCGTCCGTCGGGGAGAAGGTCGGCGGTCTCTGCACCCTGTTCAGCAACCATGTCGACCCGTTCGACCCGGAGTTGACCGAGATCCGGGAGCGCCTGCAGGCCGCCGTGGGCGGGCTGATGGAGCGCGCCCGGGCCGCGGGCGAGCTACGGTCGGACGTCGACCACGGTGACCTGTTCATCGCGATGAGCCAGCTGACCCGGCCACTGCCGAACACCGCCTGCCGACTGCTCGACGACTTCGTCCACCGGCACCTGCAGATCTTCCTGGACGGCCTGCGCGCGCCGGCCGCTTCGGTGCTGCCCGGCCGGGCCGCGACCTTCGAGGACTTCCAGCCCCAGAACTGACCCGACCACCAGGACCGACCGCCCGACGGCGCCCTGTCGCGCCCCGGCACACCCTTTCACCGCACCTTCCCCGTGCGGCAACCCGCCGTTCCCGTACGGCACTCGACCGTTCACGCACACCACACGCACCGTGAAGTGAGTACCCCCATGCCTCAAACCGACGCCCGACCGGCGACGCTGCCCGATCCCCGGCGCTGGAAGGCCCTGATATTCATCGGGCTCGCCCAGCTGATGGTCGTCCTCGACGCCACCATCGTGAACATCGCCCTGCCGTCCGCGCAGCGCGACCTGGGCATCTCCGACGGAAACCGCCAGTGGGTGATCACCGCCTACGCGCTGGCCTTCGGCGGCCTGCTGCTGTTCGGCGGCCGGATCGCGGACCTCTGGGGCCGCAAGCGGACCTTCATCGTCGGCCTGACCGGCTTCGCCCTCGCCTCCGCGCTCGGCGGCGCCGCGGCCAACACCGCGATGCTGCTCGGCGCCCGCGCGCTCCAGGGCGTGTTCGGCGCGCTGCTCGCGCCGGCCGCGCTGTCGCTGCTCGCGGTGAGCTTCACCGAGGCGCGTGAGCGCGCCAAGGCCTTCGGCATCTACGGCGCGATCGCCGGTGGCGGCGGCGCCATCGGTCTGATCCTCGGCGGCCTGCTCACCGAGTACATGAACTGGCGCTGGACCTTCTTCGTCAACATCCCGTTCGCCATCGTGGCCGCCGCGGGCGCCGTGCTGGTGATCCGCGAGCCCGCCGAGGGCCGCAACCGCAACCGGCTGGACGTCCCCGGCGTGCTGCTGGTGACCACCGGCCTGGTCGCGCTGGTCTACGGCTTCACCCGCGCCGAGTCCGACGGCTGGTCGTCCGGCAGCACCATCGGGCTGTTCGTCGCGGCCGCCGTGCTGCTGACCGCCTTCGTGCTGGTGGAGCGCCGGGTCAAGGCCCCGCTGCTGCCGCTGCGCGTGGTGCTCGACCGCAACCGCGGCGGGGTGTACCTGTCGCTGGGCATGGCCGTGATCGGCATGTTCGGTCTGTTCCTCTTCCTGACCTACTACCTGCAGATCGTGCTCGGCTACAGCCCGGTGCTGACCGGCGTCGCCTTCCTGCCGATGGTGGCGGGCATGATCACCGGCTCGACCCAGATCGGCGCCCGGCTGATGACCAGGGTCCCCGCGCGCTACCTGATGGCGCCCGGCTTCCTGGTCGCCTCGGTCGGCATGTTCCTGCTGGCCCACATCGGCGTGGACACCTCGTACCCGGCGCTGATCCTGCCCGGCCTGGTCCTGATGGGCCTCGGCATGGGCACCGCGTTCATGCCGGCCATGAGCCTCGCCACCCACGGCGTCCAGCCGCGCGACGCGGGCGTGGCCTCGGCCATGGTCAACACCTCGCAGCAGGTCGGCGGCGCCATCGGCACCGCGCTGCTGAACACCATCGCGGCCAGCGCGACCACCGGGTGGCTGGCCGCGCACGCCACCGCGGCGGCCACCTCGCCGGAGGCCGCCAAGGCGTTCCAGTTCCAGGGCATGGTGCACGGCTTCTCGACCGCGATCTGGGTGTCCTTCGGGATTCTGGTGGCGGCCGCCGCGGTCGCCTTCACCTTCGTCAACGCCGGCCGGCCGGGTGCCGCGGCGGGCTCGGACACGGGCGCGGCGAAGGAGAACGAGGTGCCGGTGCTGGTGCACTGACGGCCGGGGGTTTGCTCGGGTGCGTACGCGGCCCGTCCGGTGTCCTCCAGGACACCGGACGGGCCGCTCGCCGTTCGGGGCCGCGGAGCCAGGTGACCGGGGGCCGGGGCCCCGAACGGCTCCGGGGAGCCGCCAAGGACCCCGGGGTAGAAGTGGGGATCACTCCCCGATTATGGTGGCCCTCAGTGCGAATCGGGGACTCCTCCCCGTTTCCTTCGGACCGAGGTGCGTGCACATGACCCGGAATCAGAGCCCTGGGCGGGGGCAGCGGGCCGCCGACTGGGCGGACGGCCGGCTGGGGATCCACTCCCTGGCCAGGGCGAACCTGCGGAAGATCTTCCCGGACCACTGGTCCTTCATGCTGGGCGAGATCTGCCTCTACACCTTCCTGATCATCATCCTGACCGGTGTCTGGCTGACGCTGTTCTTCAAGCCCAGCATGGGCGAGGTGGTCTACGCGGGCTCGTACGTCCCGCTCAAGGGCGTCCCGATGTCGGAGGCCTACGCCTCCACGGTGGACATCAGCTTCGAGGTCCGCGGCGGTCTGCTGATCCGCCAGATCCACCACTGGGCGGCGATCGTCTTCGTCGCCGCCATGTTCGTCCACATGATGCGGGTGTTCTTCACCGGCGCGTTCCGCAAGCCGCGCGAGATCAACTGGGTCTTCGGCTTCCTGCTGCTCTTCCTCGGCATGCTGGACGGCTTCTTCGGCTACTCGCTCCCGGACGACCTGCTCTCCGGCACCGGCATCCGGTTCATCGAGGGCTCGATCCTCGCCGTCCCGCTGGTCGGCACGTACATCCAGATGTTCCTGTTCGGCGGCGAGTTCCCCGGCCACGACATCGTGCCGCGCTTCTTCACCATCCACGTGCTGCTGATCCCGGGCATCATGCTCGGCCTGCTGGTGGCGCACCTGATCCTGGTCTTCCACCACAAGCACACCCAGTGGGCGGGCCCCGGCAGGACCGAGAAGAACGTCGTCGGCATGCCGCTGATGCCGGTCTACCTGGCCAAGGCCGGCGGCTTCTTCTTCCTGGTCTTCGGCATCATCGCACTGGTGGCCGCGATCGCGACCGTCAACCCGATCTGGGCGTACGGCCCGTACCGGCCGGACCAGGTCTCCACCGACGCCCAGCCCGACTGGTACATGGGCTTCGCCGAAGGCCTGATCCGGATCATGCCCGGCTGGGAGGTCGGGCTGTGGGGGCACACCCTCAACCTCGGGGTGCTCATCCCGTTCGCGCTGTTCCCGCTGGTCCTGGGCGCCATCGCCGCCTACCCGTTCCTGGAGGGCTGGGTGACCGACGACAAGCGGGAGCACCACCTGCTCGACCGGCCGCGCAACGCGCCCGTCCGCACCGCGCTCGGCGCCGCCTGGATCAGCGTCTACCTGGTGGCACTGGTGGCCGGCGGCAACGACCTGATCGCCACCCACCTGCACCTGTCGCTCAACTCCATCACCTACGCCGCCCGCGTCGGCTTCTTCGCCGTCCCGGTCGCCGTCTTCGTCATCACCAAGCGCTGGTGCCTGGGCCTCCAGCGCCGGGACCGCGACAAGGTGCTGCACGGGCGCGAGACCGGCATCGTCAAGCGCCTGCCGCACGGCGAGTTCACCGAGGTGCACGCCCGGCTCTCGCCGCAGGAACTGCACCGGCTCACGGCGCACGAACAGCCCCGCCCCCTCGAACTGCCCGCCCCGGTGGACGAGAATGGAGTGGCCCGCCCGGCCGGTGTGCTCACCCGCACCCGGACCCGGCTCTCCCGCGGGTTCCACGGCGAGGGCAGCCGGATCCCCAAGCCCACCGCCGAGGAGTTCCGCGAGATCACCGAGGGCCACGGGCACTGACCCGCACCCCCGATGGCACAGGGAGGACAGGTGCACCACCGAACCGACCGGCTCGCCGACAGCAAGTACCTCCTGCTCACCACCTTCGGCGAGGACGGCAGCCGGATGGAATCGCAGCTCTGGGTGGTGCCCGACGGCACGGCCCTCGGGGTCTGGGCCCCGGCCCACTCCGGCGAGGCCGAACGGATCCGCCGCCACCCCCGGGTGCTGATCGGCCCCTGCGACGCCCACGGGCGCCCCACCGGCCGCCCGGTCCCCGCCCGGGCGCGGCTCTGCGACGCCGACGACACCGCCCGCTACCGCACCTCGCTGATCAACAAGTACGGCCTGACGGCGCTGGTCGTGCTGGCCCGCAGCCGGTTCCGGGTGGGGCTGGCCGGAACGGTCGGCATCCGGATCACGCTGAACGAACTGGAACAGCGGCTGGTCGGTCCGGACTGGCAGCCGCCGAGCGGCTACTGCGTCAACTGACGGACCGCGTCACCCGACGGGCCGCCGATCCCCACGGAGTGCCGGGGCCCCGGAAAAGGGCGGCCCCGGCGCTCGGCGCTTCCGAAGCCGTTCACGACGGCGGGTGGGAGGTCACGGCGGCGGGCAGGGCGTCGGGGACGCCGGGACGGGCCCGGGGCCTGCGGGCCGGGGCCTGCGGGCCGGAAGTCAGGACAGCGGATGCGTCGGGACCGGGCTGACCTCCTGGATCTCGCCGTGGGCCTTGGTGAGCAGCTGCGAGGCGAGCTCGTTGAGCGCGCGGGCCCCCGCGATCTCCTCACCGACCCTCAGCTGCTCCGGGTCGGAGGGGTGGCGGCTGCTGTAGCCGTGGGCGCGCAGTTCGCTCCCGTCGCCGAGCCGCAGCAGTGCGGCGGCGCTGGTCCGCGGCCCCTCTTCGCGGAACTCCATCTCGATGTGCCAACCGACCAGAGTCTGCATGGCGGATCACCTCCATCGGTTACTCCTCCAGAGTGCGCCGCACCCACGGTGAACACCAGGCCAGCCCGACGGGGGGCAACATCCGGGGCCGAGTTGAACGCGTTCAACTCGGCCGCGTAGAGTCGGCGACGCAAGCCATTTGAACACGTTCAAGGGGGTGTGCCCGCGATGGGAAAGGGCACCACGGAGCTGGTCGACCTGCTGATCCTGCTCGGCATGGGCGCCGTCGTCCCGCTCGGCCTCGCCCTCGTCGACGAGCCCGGGCTCACCCGGATCCGCCGGCTCTGGCCGCTCGTCGCCGTACCCGGCGCGCTCTCGCTCTGGCTGCCCCGCGGCGGTCCGGCCACCGGCTGCGCCCTGCTCTACGCGCTCGGCACCCTGGCCGTCGCCCTGCACGCGCCGCTGCGGCTGGCCCGCACCCGCTCGCTCGCGCCCGCCGAGATCGCGGTGCTCACCGCACTCGCCGCGCCCTCGGTGGCCGGGGTCGCCCTCGTCGCCGAACGCTCCGGCTACCCGCTGTTCGGCTTCGAACCGCACATCCTGGCACTCACCGTGCCGCACTTCCACTACGCCGGGTTCACCGCCGCCCTGGTCGCCGGACTGGTCTGCCGCGCCGCCCGCCCGGGCTCGGCCGCGGCCCGCTGCGCGGCGCTCAGCGTCCCGGCGGGCACCCTGCTGGTGCTGGCCGGATACTTCCTCGGCAACTGGTGGCAGTTCGCCGGGGCCGCCGTACTGACCACCGGAATGTGGCTGGTCGGCCTGGTCACCTGGCGCGAACTGCGGCCCCGCAGCGGCGATCCCGTCACCGCCCGGCTGCTCGCCGCCTCCTCGGCCGTCCTCGCGCTCACCATGCTGCTCGCCCTCTGGTGGGCACTCGGCCGGGCCGCCGGACTCCCCCACCCGACCCTGACCTGGATGGCCGCCACCCACGGCGTCGGCAACGCGCTCGGCTTCGCGCTCTGCGCCCTGCTCGCCTGGCGCCGGATCGCGGCTGATCGGACTGCCGCGGGCCGGACCGCCGTGGACCGCACTGCCGCGGAACGGACCGCCATGAACCCGACCGCCGCGGCCGGGACCGATGCAACGGAGACCGCTCGATGAACGACTACAGCTACCCCGAGCAGGGCGCCAGCCACACCGGCGAGCTGCCCGCCGGCTACAACCACCTGCGGCACAGCGCACTCATCGGCCACGGCCGCCCCGCGCTGGAGGCCGCCGGCGCCGCCCTGCTCGACTGGCGGATGCACCGGCTCGCGGGCGTCCGGATCGACGCGGCGGCCGACCGGGCCGCCCCCGGCGTCGCCGTGCGGTGCGCCATCGGCCTCGGCCCGCTGCGGGCCGGCGCCCCCAACCGGGTGCTGGCCGCGGTCGACGGCCCGGACCGGTACGGCTTCACCTACGGGACCAGGACCGGGCACCTGGCCCGGGGCGAGGAGACCTTCCTGGTCGAGCTGACCCCGGACGGCGGGGTCCGGTTCTCCGTCACCGCCTTCAGCCGACCGGTCGCCCGGTACGCCCGGCTCGCCGGCCCCCTGCTCCCCCTCGCCCAACGCGCCTTCGCCCACCACTGCGGCCGCGTCCTGGCCCGGATCGCGGCCCGGGCCGGCTGAGCACCGGCCGCCCCCACTCACCCGACGCACCTTCACCCACCACTGCGCACGCGCACCGACCCGGAGCACGGCGCGGGCCGGCCGGACGGCGGGCGGGCTGTGGGTAAATCCGCTCGTCGGGGCGGTGGTCCGTTCGGGATGATCGGCGGATGATGTCGATACGACCGGTCCTGGAGATCTTCGCCCCCGACGGCTTCGCGCTCTGGCCGACGGGCAGCCACGAGCCGTACGGGAGCCTCACGCTGAACGGGCGGCGGACGGCGGCCGAGGTCGGTACGGCGGTGTGGCGGCTGGCCGACTGCAACGACGTCGAGCCCGAATCCGAGCAGGCCGAGGAGCGCGGGCCGCGCCCGGCGGACCCGCTGGGCGGCTTCCTGCACGGGCTGCTCACCGAGTCGCACCCGTACGCCCCCGGCGGCCTGGTGGTGACCGACTCCGTCACCGGCGCCGTCTTCGAACCGGGCTGCTGCAACGGCCTGGAGGACTGGCGCGAGTGGCTGAACGTCACGGACGGCTCCGGCACGGCCTGGTTCGGGCACGACCCCGACGCCCGGGCCGAGTGCGTCGGCCGGGTCGTCCGGCTGACCCAGAACGCCGAGAACGGCGAGGGCCCGGTGATCGAGCTGCCGGTGGACGAACTGCGCCGGCTGCTCGCCGGAGTCGAGCGGGACCTGCGGGACTTCCTCGCCCTGGCCGCGCGCTGGGCCGGGCAGCAGCTGCCCGAGCACGCCGCCGCCGTCACCGCCGCGCTCGCCCGGGCACTGGACCTGGAGCCGGCCCCGGAGCTTCCGTCATGACCAGCTTCCACACCCACCGGGCCCGGGTGCACGACGCCGTGCTCCCGCCGTACCGGCGGCACAGCTTCGAGCCCGCGCTGCGGGTCGGCTGGAGCCGGACCTGGCGGCGGGAGCACATGACCGGCTCCGGCGAGCCGAGCCCGCACTGGCCGGGCGTGCGGGGCACGGCCCGGGTGGAGCGGCTGGAGTCGTACACGGTCGACCTGGAGTCAGGTGTGGTGCGCCGGGACCGCGACCAGTAGCGCGCCGCTGTCCTGGACCCGGACCTCGAAGTGGTCGATGTCCCCGGGCTGGAGGGCCGCCCCACCGGTGGTGCGCACGGTGCCGTCCCCGCCCCCGTAACCGCTCGCGGGGACGGACCAGCTGGTGACCGTCTGCTGCTCGCCGGTGCGCGGGACGGCGACCAGCCGGCACGTCAACGGGCCTTGGACGCCGGAGAGTTGCAGGCTCACGCGGGTGCCCCAGGTGGTGCCGTCCAGGCCGACGGTGGCGTGCGCGCCGGTGCTCGGGTCGGTGGCGCTGAACTGCTCGGCCACCGCGACCACGGCGGGCGCGTGCTCGGCGGTGAGCACCGCGGCGGTGACGGCGGGGCCGGCCGCCACCATCGCGGTCGCGGCCAGGGCCAGCACCAGTCGCCGGATCCGGCCCCGCCGCCGGGTGGTGCCGACCTCGGCGACCAGTCGGTCCAGCAGCTGCGGGCCCGGCTGCGGGGCGGAGCCGGCCGGGTCCGTTCCGGCCGCCCGCGCGGTGGCCGAGTACTCGGCCAACATCGGCTCCACGGAGCCGAGTTCGGCCACCTTTTCGGCGCACTGCGGGCAGTCGGCGAGGTGCTGTTCGAAGGCGGTGTGCTCGGCGGGCTCCAGCAGGCCGAGGACGTACGCGCCGACGTCCACGTGCTCCGGGCCGACGACGGGATCACGAGGTGTTCCGGAGCTGCCGCGATGAGCGCCGGAGGCCTCGGGGTGTGCACCGGAGGCCTGGTGGTGAGCGCCGGAGGCGTCGCCCGGCGGGCCGGGCGTCCGGTCGGGGTCCGGGTCGGGGTGTCCGGTCACGATGTCACTCCCCGTTCCTCCAGCGCGAGCCTGAGCGAGCGCAGCGCGTAGAACACCCGCGAGCGCACCGTCCCGGCCGGGATGCCGAGTTCGGCGGCCGCCTCGACGGCCGTGCGGCCCTTCAGGTAGGTCTCGACGATGATCTCCCGGTGCGCGGGCGAGAGGTCGGCCAGTGCGTCCGCGACGGTCATCATCCGCAGGGCCCGGTCGGTCTCCTCCTCGGCGGGCAGCTGCTCCAGCACCGCGGCGTCCACCTCCCGCGGCCGGGCCATGGCGCTGCGGTGGCCGTCGATCACGATCCGCCGGGCGACCGTGACCAGCCAGGGCCGCAGTGAGCCGGCCTCCGGGTCGAGCCGGTGGATGTTGCGCCAGGCGCGGACCAGCGTCTCCTGCACCACGTCCTCGGCCCGCTGCCGGTCCCCGGCGACCAGGTGGAGCACGAACCCGAACAGCGGACCGGCGTGCTCCCGGTAGAGGGCGCGCATCAACTCCTCGTCCGGCGCCGCCGTACCGTGGCCGCCGGCGCGTCCGACGGGGTGCTGCTCGGTCACCACTTCATCGTTGCGCACCCGGGCCTCCCGGTCGAGGGCGGTCGGGACCGGTCAGTAGCCCGGGGTGCTGGGCATCGGGTTGCTGGGTGCCGGCGTGCTGGGCGCCGGGGTGCCGGGCATCTGCGGGGAACCGGCCGCGGTGCCCGCCCTGCCGCCGCTCGGGGTCAGCGCGAACCAGGTGCCGCCGACGCCCTGGCCCTTGGTGTCGCCGGGCTTGGTGTCCGGCGAGTAGCGGTAGGCCGGCCAGCCGTTCAGGGTGACCTGCTTGGTGCCGTCGGCGCGGGTGACGGTGCCGACCAGCTTGCTGTCGATGCCCTTCACCGTGACGTTGCCGTTGGCGTGCTCGGGCGGCCAGATGACGGCGCAGCTGCCGTTGCAGGAGGACTCCGGCGGGCTGTTCCGGTCCTGGTCGAAGCGGTAGAGCGTGAAGCCGGCGCTGTCGGTGACGATCGTGCCCAGCTTCGGGTCCTGGGCGGTCTGCATGGTGACTCCCGCCGGGGCGCTCGGGCTGCTCGACGGGTGCGACGAGCCGCCGGATGACCCGCAGCCGGCGATCAGGGCGGCGGCCGCGATGCCGGAGGCGGTCAGGACCAGGGTCCGGCGGGTGCGGAGTGTGGCGGGCATGGGGTGCCTCCCGCGGGGGAAGGGGTCGGGACGGACCGGACACCCTTCTGTACGGGTGGTGGCCGCCGAGTGCTCAACCCCGGCGCCGGGAGTTCCCCGAGCCCCCCGCAACTCCCCCGGAATACGCCGCCGACCGGCACCGTTGTGCCGGGCGACGGTCTGAGCCGCCACCTCCGGAAGGGAAGGAATCACGAGATGAGCAGCACGGTCGAGCTGACCAAGGAGAACTTCGACGACATCGTCCCGGGCCCGGAGGGCAAGGACTTCGTCTTCATCGACTTCTGGGCCGGGTGGTGCGGGCCGTGCCGCCAGTTCGCCCCGGTGTTCGAGAAGGCGGCCGAGCGCCACCCCGACCTGGTCTTCGCCAAGGTGGACACCGAGGCGCAGCACGAGCTGGCCGCCGCGTTCGAGGTCCAGTCGATCCCGACGCTGGCGATCGTCCGCGAGGGCGTACTCGTCTTCTCGCAGCCCGGCGCCCTGCCGGAGACGGTGTTCGAGGACCTGATCAACCAGGCCCGCAACCTGGACATGGCCGATGTGAAGCGCAAGGTCGCCGAGGAGAGGGCGGCCGGCGGCCAGGCCTGATCCGGACGCGGCCGGTACCGGTCCGGACGCCCGGGGGCCGGGGCCCGGGGAGCACCGTCTCCCCGGGCCCCCGCCCTACCCGGCCGCGGCCGCTCAGGCCGGTTCGGCGCCCCAGGCGGCGAGCCGGGCCGCGAGCGCCCGCACCTCGGCGCGCAGCGCGGCGGGCTCCCGGACGGTGAACGGCCACCCCAGGCCGGCCAGCAGCACCGCGACGCCGTCGAGGTTCTGCGCCCGGGCCCGCAGCAGCACGCGGTCCTCGGCGAGTTCGGTGAGCGTGCCGACGGCGGGCGGAAGCCGGCGGCGGGCCTCGGCGAGGCCGACCGCCAGCTCCACCTCCACCCGGTGCCGCCAGGGCGCACCGGCCAGTGACTCCACCACCCGCTGGACCGGGTCGAAGTCCTCGGGCGGCTCGAAGCCCGACTCTCCCTGCTCGACCCGGGTGATCCGGTCCAGCCGGAAGGTGCGCGGCTCGCCGCTCCGGTGGTCGAGGCCGGTGGTGTACCAGCGCCCGGAGTGGAAGACCAGCCCGTACGGGTCGAACTCGCGCTCACTGGGCCGGTCCTCGCGGTCCCGGTAGGCGAGCCGCACCCGGCGCCGCCGGCGGGCCGCCTCGGCCAGGGTGAACAGCGCTGCGGCGGCCGGGCCCGGGCCGGTGGCCCGGACGGCGGTGAGGCCCAGGGTCTGCTCGACGGCGGAGACCCGGTCGCGCAGCGAGGGCGGGAGCACCCGCTGGATCTTGGCGAGGGCGGTCCCGGTGGCCTCCTCCCCCACCGACAGGCCGGAGCTGCGGCCGGCCAGCAGGCCGAGCACGACGGAGACGGCCTCCTCCGGGTTGAGCATCAGCGGCGGCAGCCGGTAGCCGGGCCGCAGGCGGTAGCCCCCGTAGCGGCCCCGGTCGGCCTGGACGGGGATGCCGAGCTCGGCCAGCCGGGAAACGTAGCGGCGGACGGTGCGCTCGTCCACGTCGAGCCGGGCGGCCAGTTCGGCGCCGGTCAGGCCGGGGCGGTCCTGGAGCAGTTCCAGCAGGGCGAGGACACGGCTGACCGGGTGCTCCACCGTGCGTTCCTCCCGTCTCCTCGTCGGCTCCGAACCGGCTCCGTGCCGACTCCTCGCCGACTCCGTGCCGCCCTTGCGGACGCCTCTTCCGCCGGCCCCTTCCGGACGCCGTCCGGACACCCTCCGGACGCGCGGGGACGACGCGGAGGAAATGCGGGCGACTTCTGTCCGGATCCGATCCTAGAGTCGGCGGTGGAGGAGGCCCCAGCGGGGCGAAGCCCTCCCACGGGCCCCTCGACGCCTCCGGCCCGTCGAGGCCTCCCCCGGCATCCCCACCGACGAAGGAGTGATCCCCATGAGCACGTTCGTACTGGTCCCCGGATTCTGGATCGGCGCCTGGGCCTGGGACGAGGTGGCCGCGCCGCTGCGCGCGGCCGGGCACCGCGTGTACGCCGTCAGCCTGCCCGGGGTGGCCGAACGCGCCGTCGAGGCGGGCGAGTTCGGGCTGGAGGACCACATCGCCGACCTCGCCGCACTGCTGGTCCGGGAGGACCTGTCGGACGTCGTCCTGGTCGCGCACAGCGGCGCCTGCGCCCCGGTGGGCGGGCTCGCGGACCGGATGCCGGAGCGGATCCACCGGGTGGTCTACCTGGACAGCGGCCCGCTGATCGACGGCTCCGCGGTCCAGGACCTCTGGGAGCCCGACTACCGGCGGACGGCCGAGGCCTCGCTGGTCGACGGCCGTCTCCCGATGCCCTCCTGGGAGTACCTGGCCGAGCACGGCGCCAGCGTGGCGGGGCTGGACGGGGCCGCCCTCGCGCGCATCCGCTCCCGGGCCACCGCGCAGCCGGCCGGGGCGTTCCGGGACCGGCTGCGGCTGACCGGCGCCGGGGCCGCGCTGCCGCAGGCGCTGGTCTCCTGCTCCTTCCCGCTCTCCCAGGTTCGCGAGCTGATCGCCGCCGGGCACCCGTACTTCGCCGGGATGTCCGGGCCGAACTGGGAGCTGCGCGAACTGCCCACCGGGCACTGGCCGATGTTCTCCCGTCCGGCCGACACGGCGGCCCTGCTGGCGGAGCTGGCCGCGCTCTGAGCCCGTCGGCCCGGCCCCTTCCGTCCCGCGCCGGGCCGACGGGCCGTCCCGTCCGCGCCCAGCGGTGTGCCCCACGGCGCCCTCGGCGTGTCCGACCGTCGCGCAACCGCGCCCGGACCGGCAGGATGGGGCCCACGCCGTACCCGAGCGAGGAGCGAGCACACGCCCGTCATCCCCGCCGTGCGGACCGGGGTGGCCATCGAGACGACGGAGGACAGGGCATGACCAGCACCGCCGAGGAGTACGACGTCATCGTCCTGGGAGCCGGTCCGACCGGCGAGAACGTGGCCGACCGGACGGTCGCCGCAGGGCTGAGCACCGTGATCGTGGAGGCCGAGCTGGTCGGCGGCGAGTGCTCGTACTGGGCCTGCATGCCCAGCAAGGCGCTGCTGCGGCCGGTGGCCGCGCTGGCCGACGCCCGCGCGGTGGCCGGCTCCCGGGAGGCGGTCGACGGCCGACGGCTGGACCCGACCGCGGTGCTGGCCCGGCGGAACTCCTTCGCCTCCGGCTGGAAGGACGACGGCCAGGTGCGGTGGCTGCGGGACACCGGCATCGAGCTGGTCCGCGGCCACGGCCGGCTGGCCGGGGAGCGGACGGTGACGGTGGAGGCCGAGGACGGCAGCGAGCGGGTGCTCACCGCCCGGCACGCCGTCGTGGTGTGCACCGGCAGCCGCCCGGTGCTGCCCGCGCACGTGCCGGGGCTCGCCGAGGCCCACCCGTGGACCAACCGGGAGGCCACCGGCTCGCAGACCGTCCCCGGGCGGCTGGCCGTGGTCGGTGGCGGGGTGGTCGGGGTGGAGATGGCCGCCGCCTGGCGGGCGCTCGGCTCCGAGGTGACGCTGCTGGTGCGCGGTGACGGACTGCTGCCGAGGATGGAGCCGTTCGCGGGCGAGCTGGTCGCAGAGGGCCTGCGGGCCGCCGGGGTCGACCTCCGCTTCGGCACCGAGGTCACCGCGCTGGAGCGGGCGGACGGCTCCGGGCCGGTGACCCTCGCCCTCGACGGCGGCGGGACGCTGACCGTCGACCAGGTGCTGTACGCGACCGGCCGGGCCCCGCGCACCGCCGACGTCGGGCTGGAGCAGGTCGGCCTGAAGCCGGGCGACTGGCTGGAGGTGGACGACAGCTGCACGGTGCTCGGTGTGGACGGCGAGTGGCTCTACGCCGCCGGGGACGTCAACCACCGGGCGCTGCTCACCCACCAGGGCAAGTACCAGGCCCGAATCACCGGCGCGGCGATCGCCGCCCGCGCCCAGGGGCTCCCGCTGGACACCTCGCGCTGGGGCGCGCACGCCGCGTCCGCCGACCTCGCGGGCGCGCCCCAGGTGGTGTTCACCCAGCCGGAGGTCGCCGCCGTCGGTCTGACCCGCGCCGCCGCCGAGGCGGCCGGGCTGCGGGTGAAGACCGTCGACCACGAGATCGGCTCCGTCGCCGGGGCCTCGCTCTACGGCGACGACTACCGCGGCCGGGCCCGGGTGGTCTTCGACCTGGACCGGAAGGTGCTCGTCGGCGCCTGCCTGGTCGGCCCCGGGGTGGCCGAACTGCTGCACTCGGCCACCGTCGCGGTGGTCGGCGAGGTGCCGATCGACCGGCTCTGGCACGCGGTGCCCTCGTACCCGACGATCAGCGAGGTCTGGCTGCGGCTGCTGGAGGACTGCCGGGGGTAGCGACCTACGGTCCGCGGGCGGGCGGGCGGCGCTCCCGCGGGCGGGCAACCCGGGCGGCCGGCGCTCCCGCGGGCCCCCGGACGGCCCTCGTTCGTGTCGGCCTCCCGGGTGACCGGCGCGGCGAGATGTGGCCGCCGGTGGTCGGCGGGACACTGGCGGTCGGAGGGGCCGTCCCGGGGGGGCCGTGCACATGACCAGGTGGTGTGAGGCATGACCGAGGTGCTGTTGGCCGTCGGAACCGAGAAGGGCCTCTTTCTCGGCCGCAGCCGCGACCGGCTGACGTGGGAGTTCAGCGGGCCGCACTTCCCGATGAACGCGATCTACTCGGTCTCCATCGACCGCCGCGACGGCCGGACCAGAGTGCTGGTCGGCGCCGACAGCAGCCACTGGGGCCCCTCGGTCTGGCGCTCCGACGACCTCGGCGCCGGCTGGTACGAGCCGCCGCGGCCGGCCATCCGCTTCCCCGAGTCCACCGGCGCCTCGCTCACCCGGGTCTGGCAGCTCCAGCCCGCCGGGGCGGAGGCCCCCGGCGTCGTCTACGCGGGCACCGAACCGGCCGCGCTGTTCCGCTCCACCGACGGCGGCGAGAGCTTCGCGCTGGTCGAGCCGCTCTGGAACCACCCGCAGCGGTCGCAGTGGGGCGCCGGGTACGGCGGCCAGGGCCTGCACACCATCCTGACCGACCCGCGCGACCCGCAGCGGCTGCTGGTCGCCGTCTCCAGCGGCGGCGTCTACCGCAGCAAGGACGGCGGCGACAGCTGGCAGCCCTCCAACACCGGCCTGCGCGCCGAGTTCCTCCCGGAGGAGGGCCAGTACCCCGAGTTCGGCCAGTGCGTGCACAAGATCGCCCAGGACCCCGTCCACCCGGACCGGCTCTACCTCCAGAACCACGGCGGCGTCTACCGCAGCGACGACTGGGGCGCCGGCTGGCGCTCGATCGTGGACGGGCTGCCCGCCGAGTTCGGCTTCGCCGTGGCCGCCCACCCGCGCCGGGCCGGCACCGCCTACCTCTTCCCGCTCGGCGGCTCGGACGACCGCATCCCGCCCGGCCGCCGCTGCCGGGTCTTCCGCACCACCGACGGCGGCACCAGCTGGCAGCAGCTCGCCCAGGGCCTGCCCGGCGAGGACCACTACGGCATCGTGCTGCGCGACGCCCTGCGCACCGACGACGCCGACCCGGCGGGCATCTACTTCGGCAACCGGACCGGCGAGGTGTACGGCAGCCGGGACGAGGGCGAGAGCTGGTCGCTGCTGCTCTCCCACCTGCCGGACGTGCTCTGCGTCCGGGCCGCGGTGGTGGCCTGAAATAACCGGTTGCCGGACGGCCGGGCCTCGGTGAGCATGGGCCGCCGACGAACGATCGCACGATTGTGGGGTGGGCCATGGCCGAGGACTGGGTGGTCAGGCGCGGTGCCGACGGCGAGCCGGTGCTGCGCTACCTGCTGGACGAGCGGGAGGGGCGGCCCTGGGCCGACCTGCTGGAGGTCCTGGACGGATCGGTGGACGCCGCCGGGTTCATCCGGGCCGAGCTGCCCGGCTGGGTGGTCTCCGGCCCTCCCGCGCTCGGGCAGGAGCTGGTGACGCACGGCGCGCGGGTGCTGCGGCACGCCCACACCTTCCGCCGCGACCTGCGCGCCGATCCCCCGCCCGCCGACTGGGCCGGGACGCCGCTGCGCGAGGGCCTGCGGACGGTGCCCTGCGACCGCGCGCCCGAGGAGCTGTACGAGGCCTGGCGGGGCGCGTTCCACCCCGGCCACGTCGACTTCTACCCGGGTGAGAAGGCCCAGGTGCTGGCCGAGCGGCTCGGCCTGCTGCTCGAAGGGAAGGTCATCGGCCCGGTACTGCCGTCCAGCCTGCTGGCGGTGGACGCCGAGGACCGCGTGGTCGCCGGGCTGATCCTCACCGACCGCGACGGCCGGCCGTGGATCGCCGACGTCTTCCGCCACCCGGAGCGCGGCTACCGCGGCCTCGGCGCCGACCTGCTGCGCCGCACCGTCGGGGACGCCGCCGCACGCGGGCTCGCCGACGTGACCCTCGTGGTGTCCGAGGGCAACCCGGCCCGCCGGCTCTACGAGTCGCTGGGCTTCCTGCTCCAGGAGACCTCGCTCACGGTGGTCGTGCCCGACGCGGCCTAACTGGCACTTGTGCCCGGCACGGGGCCGATCGGGGCGGCCGGACGCCGGCCGAAGACTCGGCAAACAGGCTGGTCGCAGGGGCTGTGTAGGCTCAACGGTCATGGCGAGGGTGACACGGGACGATGTGGCGCGGGTGGCGGGGACGTCCACGGCGGTCGTGAGTTATGTGATCAACGACGGGCCGCGGCCGGTGGCGGCGGCGACCCGGGCGCGGGTGCTCGCGGCGGTCGAGGAGCTCGGCTACCGGCCGAACCGGGTCGCCCAGGCGATGGCCCGACGGCGGACCGACCTGCTCGGGATGGTCGTGCCGGACGCCCGCCAGCCGTTCTTCGCCGGGCTCGCGCACGCCGTCGAGCAGGCCGCCGCCGAGCACGGCCGGCTGCTGCTGATCGGCAACTCCGACTACGCCGACGAACGCGAGGCCCACTACATCCGCGCCTTCCTCGGGATGCAGGTGGACGGTCTGATCCTGGTCACCCAGGACCCGGCCACCCCCGGGCTGACCGGCTTCGACGTGGCCGACGGCACCCCCGTCGTGCTGCTGCACCACCGGGCGGAGAGCATCGGCGGCGTCGCCGTGGTCGCGGACGACGAGGGCGGCGCCCGCGAGGTGGTCCGCCACCTGCTCGGGCACGGCCACGCCGAGGTGCACTGCTTCGGCGGCACCCTCGCGCTCAGCCCGCACGACCCGGTCACCGGGCGGACGGCCGGCTGGGCCGCCGCGCTGGAGGAGGCCGGGCTGCCCGTCGACGGGCGGCTCGTCCCGGCCCCGTTCGACCGGGTCCGGGCGCACGCCGAGGCGCTCGCCCTGCTCGCCCGGCCCGACCGGCCGTCCGCCGTGTTCTGCACGACGGACGACCAGGCGATCGGCCTGCTGCGGGCCGCCGACGACCTCGGCATCCGGGTGCCGGAGGACCTCGCGGTGGCCGGCTTCGACGACATCGCCGAGGCGGTGATCGCCGGGCCCGCCCTGACCACCGTCACCACGGCGCAGGACGAGATGGCCCGCGCCGCGCTGGAACTCGTCCTCGGCGGGCCGGAGCGCCGTGCCCGGGGCGCCCGCACCTTCCCGGCCCAGCTGGTGGTCCGGCGCTCCTGCGGCTGCCCGCCGGCCTGACCCCCGGGGCGCCGGGGGCGCAGACCGACGGCGAGAGGATCCGGGGCCGCTCAGCCTTCGAGCAGTTCGTCCGCGAGCAGGTCCATCAGCAGGTTGTCGTGCCAGGTGCCGTCCGGGCCGCGCTCGTACTGGCGCATGGTGCCGACGGTGCGGAAGCCGACCTTGGTGTAGCAGCGGATCGCGGCGAGGTTGTCCTCCGCCGGGTCGATCACCAGCCGGTGGTAGTGGTGGTCGTGCACCAGGTGCCTGGCCATCGTGCGCACGGCGTCGGTGCCCAGGCCCAGGCCGTGCACCGTCGGATCGAGGTAGAGGTCCATCCCGGCGTGCCGGTACTCGTCGTCGTTGTTGGCGTACCACTGGATGGCACCGACCACCTTGCCGCCGAGGTCGATCGCGAAGGTCTCGGTGCCGGGCGATTCCAGGTCGTTGGCGACCTCGCCGGCCAGGTCGTCGCCGCCCCGCCAGCGGGAGAACACCTCGGGCGTGCCGCGGATGGCCGCCAACGCCGGGATGTCCTCGCCGGTGGCCGGGCGGAGCGTGACCAAGGTGCCGTGAAGAATCGTCCCCATATGGGGCATGTTGGCACGGAAACCCGGCTCCGGCGAGTGTTTTCGGACCGCCGTCCGGCCCTTCCGGCGTGCGGCCGCCGGGCCGGGGCCGCAGGGCCCGTGGGACGGGCGGCCGGGCGTCAGGCCGCGGGGGGCGCCGGGTCGCCGAGAGGGCCGAGCCAGACGGCGGTGACGGAGCTGACGTAGCGGGCGCCGCAGCGGTCGTCGGGGACGACGAGCTGCGGGCCGGCCGCGTCCAGCGGGGCGCCGTCCATGCTGGTGGCGAGCAGGATCTGCTGGCCGCCGAAGTCCGGGTCGATCTCGGCCCAGGAAACCACCGCCCGGTGGCCGTCGGCGCCGGCCACCGAGAGCAGGAAGCGCAGCCGCTGCTTGCGGCCGGAGAAGTCGATCCGCGGGCGGGCGGCGCGCAGCACGTCCAGCAGTGTCGGGCCCTCGTAGCCGTGGCGCTGCTCGCCCGCGCTCCGGCAGTCGAAACCGACCTCGACCCGGCGGGCGGGGAGGGCGCGCAGTTGCGCCACCGTCAGCTCGGCGGGGCGGTCGAGGTGGCCGTGGAGTCGGACGGTGGGTCTCGCCGGGGTCATGGGTGCTCCCTCCTCGCGGGCCACGGCACCGCGGCCCGCGAGGAGGACTACCCGAGGGGCCGCTCGGGCATTCGCAACTGCCAGGATGGATGCCGCCATTCATCCGCAATTGCGATGGCGAACCCCCTGTACCGTCGGAATCTGCGATCAGTCGCCGTCGAACTGCGGCGGACGGCGGACGGGGCGGACGGCGGACGGGGCGGAGGGCGGACGACCGGGTCCCGCGGCAGGCTAGGCGTCCTCCAGGCGCAGCCGGGCACTGACCGTACCGAGACCCTCGGCGAGCACGGCGAGCTGCTCGCGGGTGAGCACGTCGATCAGCAGCTCGCGCACCAGGGCGACGTGTCCGGGCGCGGCCTGGCGCAGCGCCTCCCGCCCCTGGTCGGTGAGTTCGGCGATGACGCCGCGCACGTCGCTGGGACAGGAGCGGCGGGCGACCAGGCCGGCCCGCTCCAGCTGGGTGACCTGGTAGGTCAGGCCGCTCTTGGAGGTGACCAGCTTGTCGGCGAGTTCGGTCATCCGCAGCGAGCCGCCGGGGGCCGCGGACAGGTGCACCAGGATCTCGTACTGCTGGTGGGAGAGCCCGGAGTCCTCCTTGAGCTGGCGTTCCAGCCGCCGGTTCAGCAGGTTGCTCGCGACGACGAAGCCCCGCCAGGCGGCCGCCTCGTCCGGGTCCAGCCAGCGGGGTTCGTTCAGTGAGGACATGGGGTGAAGCCTACTCCTGTTGTTCAAATTCGAACGAAGGTGTACCGTCGATCCCGTAGACGGTTCAAATTTGAACTACCACCTGTCGAACGGTCCCGAGGAGGACGCCATGAGCACCGCGGCCCCCGAGCGCATGCCCGCCCTGTACCTGTCGCACGGCGCGCCGCCGCTGGCCGACGACCCGGTCTGGCCGGGCGAACTGGCCGCCTGGTCCGCCGACCTGCCCCGGCCCAAGGCGGTCCTCATGGTCTCCGCCCACTGGGAGGAGGCCCCGCTCGCCCTCGGCGCCGTCACCACCGTCCCGCTGGTGTACGACTTCTGGGGCTTCCCCGAGCACTACTACCGGGTCCAGTACGCCGCCCCCGGCGCACCGGAACTCGCCGAACGCGTGCGCAAGCTGCTGCGCGCCCCCGGCACGCCCGTCCAGGACATCCCCGAGCGCGGACTCGACCACGGCGCATACGTCCCGCTGGTGGAGATGTACCCGGACGCCGACGTCCCGGTGCTCCAGGTCTCGCTGCCCACCCTCGACCCGCAGCGGCTGATGGAGATCGGCCGCAAGCTCGCCCCGCTCCGCGACGAGGGCGTGCTGATCGTCGGCAGCGGCTTCTTCACCCACAACCTCCGGGCGCTCAGCAACGACGGCCGGATCACCTCGGTGATGGCCGAGTTCGACGACTGGGGCCGGCGCGCCCTGGAGGCCCACGACCTGGACGCACTGCTCGACTTCGAGCACAAGGCCCCGGCCGGACGCCTCGCCCACCCCCGCACCGAGCACTTCGCCCCGCTGTTCGTCACCCTCGGCGCCGGCGAGGGCGACCTGGACAGCCAGCGCAGCGTCATCGACGGGTTCTGGATGGGCCTGGCCAAGCGCTCGATCCAGCTGGGCTGAACCCCTCGTGCGGGACCCCCCGGGGTTCCGCGCGAGGAACGGCCGGCGGGGCGCCCGCCGGTGCACCCGGGCTGCCCTGACCCCGCTGCCTGGTTTATCGTGTGACGCTCCGTCGAAGGAGTGATCATGCGCAACGGCGACGCCGTACGAACCGCCCTGGAAGCCTCGCTGGCGGCCCTCGCCCCGCACACCGCGGACCGCGACTGGGACCTGCCCGCCGGGCTCCTGGAGTGGAGCTGCCGCGACACCGCCGCCCACATCGCCCACGACCTGCTCGCCTACGCCGGCCAGCTCGCCGCCCGCCCCCGGGACCGCTACCTGCCGCTGGACCTCACCGTCCGGCCCGAGGCCGACCCGGCCCGGGTGCTCACCGTGGTCACCGCCGCCGGGCAGCTCCTCGCCACCGCCCTGGACGCCGCCCCGCCCGAGCTGCGCGCCTACCACCACGGGCCCTGCGATCCGTCCGGCTTCGCCGCCATGGGCGTCGCCGAGACCCTGCTGCACACCCACGACATCACCAGCGGCCTCGGCCTGCCCTGGCGGCCGCCCGCCGAGCTGTGCCGCCTCGTGCTCGACCGGCTCTTCCCGCACGCGCCGCAGGAGCCGGCCGCCCACCCGGCGGAGGTCCTGCTCTGGTGCACCGGGCGAGGGGAACTGAACGGCCGCCCGCGCAAGTCCTCGTGGATCTGGCGGGCGGCCGTGGGCGAGTGGCCGGACTGAGGCCGGTCCGACCGGTCAGGCGGCCCCGGTCGCGACCCGCTCGGCCTCGCTGCGCTCGACGCAGAACTCGTTGCCCTCGGGGTCGGCCAGGGTGACCCAGCCCTTGCCGTCCGGGGTGCGGTGGTCGGCCAGCACGGTGGCGCCCAGGGCGACCAGGCGCTCCACCTCCTCGTCCCGGCCGCGGTCCTGCGGCTGGAGGTCGAGGTGGGTCCGGTTCTTCACCGACTTGCCCTCGGGCACCCGGATGAAGAGCAGCGAGGCGCCGGCGGAGTCCACCAGCGCCTCGTCGTCACCGGGGTTGTCGTCCTCGCCCAGGGTGCCCTCCAGCGCCCGGGCCCAGAAGGCGGCCAGGGCGTGCGGGTCTGCGCAGTCGATCGTCACATGTCGTACCAGAGAAGCCATGCGTCCACTCTCACCTGCACCGTTCGATGTCGTCCAGCCTTTTCCGGGAGTGCCGGTGCCCGTCCAGCGGGTACGGCGGGAAGGCCGGGACGATCTCCGTGAAGGCGTAGCCACTCTTCTCCGCGACCCGGCAGGAGGCGTGGTTGTCGCCCGCATGGAGCAGGTCGATCCGGCGCAGACCGTCCTCGGCGAAGGTGGCGAAGGCCCAGGTGGTGAGGGCCTCCACCGCGCGCGGGGCCACGCCCCGGCCGCGGGCCGGGGCGGCCGTCCAGTACCCCACCTCGGCCGTCCCCCCGCCGGGGGCGGGGTACTTGAGCGCGACGTTGCCGACCAGCTCGCCGCCGTCCAGGACGGCGAAGCTGTACCGGGTGCCGGCCGCCCGGCCCTCCTCCTGGGCGCGCAGCCAGTGCGCGGCCTGGTCGGCGTCGTCCACCAGGGTACGGAGGAAGCGGCGCAGGGTCTCGTCCCGGTAGGCCTCGATCAGGGCCGGCGCGTCGGCGTCCTCGAAGGGGCGCAGCAGCAGGCCGTCGGCCATCGGCAGTGCGGCGACGGTCACTTGAGACCATCCCAGCCCCAGCGCGGGGTCGGGCCGGGATCGCCGAGGTCGGTGCCGACCGGGGAGGCGGAGACGTCCTCGGCGATCCTGGTGCCCCAGTCGAAGTACTCCAGCACCCGGCGGCGCAGCAGCTCGTCCTCGGGCAGCTCCGCGCGGACGGCCTCGGCCATCAGCTCCATCCAGCGCAGCCGCTGCTCCTCGGTGATGGCCAGGCCCAGGTGGGCGCGGAGCAGCGCCTGGTGACCGCCCAGTTCACCGGTGTAGCCCGCCGGGCCGCCGAAGACCTCGGCCAGCCAGACCGCGACGCGCTCGATGTGGGTGGGGGTGAAGTCGGCGAAGACCGGGGCGAGCAGGGGGTCGGCGAGGACGTCCCGGTAGAAGGTGCGGCTGAGCCGGCGCAGGGCGTCGATGCCGCCGACGGCCTCGTAGAGCGGGCCGGACCGTTGATCGTTCATGGGTGTGCTCCCCGTGGTTGGACCGTGCGTTGCGACCTTCCTAGCAGGCTGGGGCGCGAACAGCGGGCCCGGGCCCGCTGTTCGCGCCGGGTTCGGCGAGCGCCGGGTTCGGCGAGCGGCGGGTTCGGCGAGCGGCGGGCGGGGCTCCCGCTTGACCCTGACGTTGGCGGCAGGGTCGCAGGGTGGGGACATGAACGACGAGAGCGGGACGCGGGGCAGGGTCGTGGTGGTCACCGGGGCCGGGACGGGGATCGGGCGGGAGACGGCGCGGGCCTTCGCGGCCGAGGGGGCGCGGGTGCTGGCGGTGGGACGGCGGCTCGAACCGCTGGCCGGGACGGCGGCCGCGCACCCGGCGCTGATCGAGCCGCTGACCGCGGACGTGACCGGGCCGGACGCCCCGGAGGAGATCGTCCGGGTGGCCGTGGAGCGGTTCGGGCGGCTGGACGTGCTGGTCAACAATGCCGCGATCGTGCAGAGCCGGCAGGGCCTCGGCGACTTCGACCGGGCGGGCGTCGAGGCGCTGCTGGCCACCAACCTGGTCGCCCCGGTGCTGCTCGGGCAGGCCGCGCTGCCCGAGCTGGAGCGGAGCCGGGGCGTGGTGGTCAACGTCAGCACGGCCGTCGGGCAGCGGGGCTGGCCGGGCAACTCGGTGTACGCGGCGAGCAAGGCGGCACTGGAGACGGTCACCCGCAGCTGGGCGGTGGAGCTGGCGCCGCGCGGGGTCCGGGTGGTGGCGGTGGCGCCCGGGGCGATCGACACGCCGATCGGCGAGCACTCCGGGTACGGCCCCGAGCAGCGGGCGGCGATCCGGCGGTGGCAGATCGAGCACACCCCGCTGGGCCGGATCGGCCGCCCGGCGGAGGTGGCCTGGGCGATCACCCAACTGGCCTCGCCGCAGGCCGCGTTCGTGACCGGCGTAGTGTTCTCGGTGGACGGCGGCGCGCTGGTGGGCTGACCGGGAGGGGACGGGTGGCGGTGCGGATCGGCGAGCTGGCGGCCCGGACGGGCAGTACCGCGCGCGCTCTGCGGCACTACGAGCAGGCCGGGCTGATCGAGTCCGGGCGGGCGCCGAACGGCTACCGCGAGTACGGCGAGTCGGCGGTCGTCCGGGTGCGCAACATCCGCGCGCTGGTCGCCGCCGGGCTCACCCTGGAGGACCTCCGGCCGCTGCTGGGGTGCCTGGACGGGGACGTGCTGGCGGGCCGGCCGTCCGCGCGGGTGCTGGGGATCGCCCGGGAGCGGCTGGCGGTGCTGGAGCGCCGGATCGCCGCCCAGACGGAGGCCCGCGACCGGCTGGTGGCGGCGCTGACGGCGGCCGGGGAGGCGGATCCGGTGCCCACGGGCGGGTGACACCCCCGTTCGGGGGTGTGCAGGGCGCGGGCGGGGGAGGACAGTGGGCGCATGCAGATTCCACTCTCCGTGATGGACTTCCTCGACCGGGCCGAGCTGGTCTACGGCGACCGGGTCGGCATCGTCGACGAGCCGGTACAGCCGGCCGAATCCTGGGGCGAGCTGAGCTACCGCAGGGTCGCCGAGCTGGCCCGGGCCCAGGCCGCCGGGCTGGACCGGCTCGGCGTCGGGCCGGGCGAGCGGGTCGCGGTCGTCTCGCACAACTCGGCCCGGCTGCTGACCTCCTTCTTCGGGGTGAGCGGGCACGGCCGGGTGCTGGTGCCGGTGAACTTCCGGCTGAAGGCCGAGGAGGTGTCGTACATCGTCGAGCAGAGCGGCGCCTCGGTGCTGCTGGTCGACCCCGAGGTCGCCGACTCCCTGCACGGGGTGGTGGCCAAGCACAAGTTCGTGCTGGGCGCGGACAGCGACGCCGTGCTGTACGACTTCGACGGCACCCCGCGGCGGTACGCGGTGGACGAGAACGACACCGCCACCATCAACTACACCAGCGGAACCACCGCCCGCCCCAAGGGCGTTCAGCTCACCCACCGCAACATCTGGCTGAACGCGACGCTGATGGGCCTGCACTACGGCGCGAACGACCGGGACGTCTACCTGCACACCCTGCCGATGTTCCACGCCAACGGCTGGGGCCTGCCGTTCTCGCTCACCGGCCTGGGCGCCCGGCACATCGTGCTGCGCAAGGTGGACGGCGCGGAGATCCTGCGCCGGGTCGAGCGGCACGGGGTGACCTTCCTGTCCGGCGCGCCGGCCGTGGTCCAGATGGTGCTGGACGCGGCCGCCGACCGGGACGGCCCGGTGCCCGGCCGGGACCGGGTGCGGATGATCGTGGCCGGCGCCCCGCCGCCGACCTCGGTGGTGCAGCAGGTCGAGGAGCAGCTGGGCTGGGAGTTCATGCAGCTGTACGGCCTGACCGAGACCTCCCCCGCGGTCACGGTCAACCGCACCCGGGCCGAGTGGGACGCGCTGCCGGCCGCCGAGCGGGCCGAGAAGCTGGTGCAGGCGGGCGCCCCGGCGCTCGGCACCCAGCTGCGGGTGGATCCCTCCGGGGAGGTGCTGGTGCGCTCCAACACCGTCCTGGACGGCTACTGGCAGCAGCCGGATGCCTCGGCCGAGGCACTGCGGGACGGCTGGTTCCACACCGGCGACGGCGGCACCCTCACGGACGGGCAGCTGACCATCTCCGACCGCAAGAAGGACGTCATCATCAGCGGCGGGGAGAACGTCTCCTCGATCGAGGTGGAGGACTGCCTGTACGACCATCCGGCGGTCGCCGAGACGGCGGTGATCGGCGTGCCGCACGAGAAGTGGGGCGAGACGGTGAAGGCGCTGGTGGTGCTCCGGGAAGGCCACGAGGCGGTCACCGAGGCCGAGTTGATCGCGCACTGCAAGCAGCGGCTGGCCGGCTACAAGTCGCCCACCACGGTGGAGTTCCGGGATGCCCTGCCGCGCACCGCCACCGGGAAGCTGCAGAAGTTCCGGCTGCGCGAGCCGTACTGGACCGGGCGGGAGCGCCAGGTCAACTGACGAGCCCCGACTCCCTCGCCGCGAGGGCGAGTTCGGTCCGGTTGCGGACGCCGAGCTTGCGCATCGCGGACTTGAGGTAGCCCGTCACCGTGTTGCAGGTCAGGCCCAGTCGGGCGGCGATCTCCGGGTTGGTCCGGCCGGTCGCCGCCCAGCGCAGCACCTCGTGCTCGCGCGGGGTCAACGGCGCTACGGGGGCGGCCTTCCGGGGCCGCTCGCGACTCCAGGCGGCGGCCCCGGCGAGCGCCCGGGCCGCCGCCCTCGCCAGCGTGCCGACCGCGGAGATCCGCACGTCCCCGAACGGGACGACGGTGCGCAGCGAGGCGTACACCACGCCGTGCACGGTGCCGCCGTCCATCAGCGGGACGGTGAGCATCGCGTACAGGTCCTCGGCGGCCACGGCCGCGTCGTAGTGGTGCGAAATCGTCGTCGCCGCACGGTAGTCGGGCACCCAGGTCGGCGAGCGCTCGGCGAGCGCCCGGCCGCCGAGGCCGAGTCCGGCCGGGACGGGGACGTCGTGCAGCAGGTCGGCCCGGGTGCCGGCCCAGTGCCGCAGCACCATGCCCTCGCTGTCGGGGCGGCTGCCGGGCAGCGGCTCGGGCACGCCGACCAGGCCGACGTCGACGCCGCACTCGGCCACCACCCGGCGGGCGAGGTCACCGAGCACGGCGTCCCGCACCAGCTCGGCGGCGCGCGCGGCCAGTTCGGGGTCGTCGGGTCGCGCAGCGTCGGCGACGGGTTGCGCAAGGTGGGGGTCCGCAGCCCTGGTCATCGCGGAATTGTCACACGCGGTGGGGCCGGTGGCGAGAGTCCTGACATGCGTGTTTCGTGGAGTCGCGGACACCGGCGGCCGGGCGGGCATAGGGTGCGCCCGTACGCTACCGGCGGGTAGCAACTGCCGGACGGCAACCGCCTTCGACCGGAGGGAAACCGATGACCGACCCGAACGCCCCGGGCGACGTCCTGGGCGGACTGCTGGCGGACCTGCGGGACGAGAGCGCGGTGCTGGACGACCTGGTCGCCGGGCTGCCCGCCGGGGACTGGGCCCGCCCGACGCCCGCCGAGGGCTGGACGGTGGCGCACCAGATCGCCCACCTGGCCTGGACCGACGACTGGACGGCCCTGGCCGCGCGCGACCCGGAGGGCTTCGGCACCTCGCTCGGCGGGCGCTTCACCGAACTGGTGGCGGCCGGCGCCGACCCGGTCGAGGAGGGCGCCCGTACGGGTGCGGCCGCCGAGCCCGCGGCACTGCTCGCCCGCTGGCGGGCCGGTCGGGCGCAGGTGCTGGCCGCACTCGCCGCCGCCCCGGCCGACGTCCGGCTGCCCTGGTTCGGCCCGCCGATGAAGCCCGCCTCGATGGCCACCGCCCGGCTGATGGAGACCTGGGCGCACGGCCAGGACGTCGCGGACGCACTCGGCGCCACCCGTGAGCCCACCGACCGGCTGCGGCACATCGCCCACCTGGGGCTGCGCACCCTGGGCTTCGCCTTCACCCTGCACGGACTGCCCGCGCCCGAGCAGCCGGTCCGGCTCGACCTGACCGCGCCGGACGGCGGGACCTGGCCCATCGGCCCGGCCGGGGCCGAGGACGTGGTGTCCGGCCCCGCCCTGGACTTCTGCCTGCTGGTGACCCAGCGCCGCCACCGGGACGACCTCGCCCTCACCGCCACCGGGCCGGTCGCCACCGCCTGGCTCCCGATCGCCCAGGCCTTCGCCGGAGCGCCGGGCAAGGGGCGGCAGCCGGGGGCGCAGGCGTAGGGCGGGGCGAAGGCCTGGGACGCGGGGGCAGCCAGGAGGTCTGGTACACCGTCCGCCTCACCGACCTGCGGATCTTCGACCTCGCCGACCAGCCCGCCTTCTAGCCGTACCCCGACGCGTCGACGCGCACCGACGGGCGGAAGCACACCGGCCCGCCCCGCTCAGAGGCCGATCCGGAGCGGGGCGAGCCGGGTGGCGATCAGGTTGGTGGCGCCCCGGTCGCGCTCGATGTGCCCGTGCACCAGCAGCCCGGCCCGGTCCAGGGCGGTGCGGCGCCGGGACTCCCAGACCGGGCGGCTGCAGATCACGTTGATCAGCCCGGTCTCGTCCTCCAGGCTGAGGAAGAGCACCCCGCCGGCCGTCGGCGGCCGCTGCCGGTGGGTGACCAGGCCGCCGACCACCACCGCCGTCCCCGGCGGCACGTCCGCGAGCCGGTCGGCACAGAGGGCGCCGCCGCGCTCCAGCCGGGCGCGCAGGTGCTGGAGCGGGTGGCTGGTGGCGGAGGTGCCGGTGGCCCACAGGTCGGCGATGGTCTCCTCGACCGGGCTCATCCCGGGCAGCTCCGGCGCCTCGGCACCGGGCGTGGTGCCGGGGATCAGATCGGCCGAGATCCCGGCGAACGCCCCTGCCGCCCACAGTGCCTGACGTCTCGTCAACCCGAAGCGGTCGAAGGCCCCGGCCGTCGCCAGCGCCTCCAGGGCGGGCCCGGGCAGACCGGTGCGGCGGGCGAAGTCCTCCAGGTCCGCGTACGGCTGCCCGGCCACGATCGCCTCGGCCTGCGGGGTGCCGATACCGCGCACCGTCTCCAGGCCGAGCCGGATCGCCGGCTGCGGGCGCCCTGCCGTCAGCGGCGGCCCGGGGGTCGGCCCCCGGTACGGTTCCAGGGTGGGCCGCGCCCCGCTGGCGTTGACGTCCACCCCGCGCACCCGCACACCGTGCCGGCGGACGTCCGCGACCAGGCTGAGCGGCGAGTAGAAGCCCATCGGCTGGTTGGCCAGCAGGGCACAGGTGAAGGCCGCCGGGAAGTGGTGCTTCAGCCAGGCGCTGGCGTACACCAGGTAGGCGAAGCTGATCGCGTGGCTCTCCGGGAAGCCGTAGTTGGAGAAGGCCTCGATCTTGCCGTAGACGTCCTCCGCCACCTCGGGCGGGATGCCGCGCTCGGCCATCCCGCCCAGCAGCCGGTCGCGCAGCCGGGCGACCCGCTCGTGCGAGCGCTTGGCGCCCATCGCCTGCCGCAGCCGGTCGGCCTCGGCCGGGGTGAACCCGGCGCAGTCGATGGCGAGTTGCATCATCTGCTCCTGGAACAGCGGCACCCCCAGGGTCTTGCCGAGCGCGTTCTCCATCAGCGGGTGCGGGCAGCCGGCCGGCTCCGCCCCGGCGCGGCGGCGCAGGTACGGGTGGACGGAGCCGCCCTGGATCGGTCCGGGGCGGATCAGCGCGACCTCGACCACCAGGTCGTAGAAGTGGTCCGGCTTGAGCCGGGGCAGGGTCGCCATCTGCGCCCGGGACTCGACCTGGAACACGCCGACGGTGTCGGCCCGGCGCAGCATCGCGTACACGCCCTTGTCGTCGTCCGGGATGGTGGCCAGGTCGTAGCGCAGACCGTGGTGCTCCGCGACCAGGTCGTAGGTGTCGTGCAGGGCGGCCAGCATGCCGAGGCCGAGCAGGTCGATCTTCACCAGTCCGGCGCCGGCGGTGGACTCCTTGTCCCACTGGAGCACGGAGCGCCCGGGCATCCGGGCCCACTCGGTGGGGCAGATCTCGCCGATCGGCTCCCGGGTGAGCACCATGCCGCCCGAGTGGATGCCCAGGTGCCGGGGCAGGCCGTGCAGCTGGGTGGCGAGCTGGAGCACGTCGGCGGGGATGACGGCGTCCGCGCCGGGGGCGGAGCGGAAGTCGGTCTGCCGGCTGAACGCGTCCACCTGCCCCTGCGGGTAGCCGAGCACCCGGGCGGCGTCGCGGATCGCCAGCCGGGGCCGGTAGGTGATCACATTGGCGACCTGGGCGGCGTGCTCGCGCCCGTAGCGGCCGTAGACGTACTGGATGACCTCCTCGCGGCGGCGGTTCTCGATGTCCAGGTCGATGTCGGGCGGCCCGTCCCGGGCCGTGGAGAGGAAGCGTTCGAACAGCAGCTCGTAGTGGATCGGGTCGACGGCGGTGATCCCGAGGGCGTAGCAGACCGCCGAGTTGGCGGCCGAGCCGCGGCCCTGGCACCAGATGTCCCGGCTCCGGCAGAAGTCCACGATGTCGTGCACGATCAGGAAGTAGCCGGCCAGGTCGAGGTCCTCGATCACGTCCAGCTCCCGGCCGAGCTGGCGGCGGGCGGCGGCGTTGCCGGGGCCGAAGCGGCCCGGGCCGCCGGCCGCGACCAGGGCGCGCAGGTGGCTGATCTCGCTCTCGCCCTCGGGCACGGGGAAACCGGGCAGCTCCGGATCCAGCCGGGCGAAGTCGAAGGCGCAGGCCCGGCCGAGTTCGGCGGTGGCCCGCTGCACCCCGGGGAAGCGGGCCAGCCGGCCGGCCATCTCGCGGCCCGAGCGCAGGTGCGCGGTGCCGGCCGCCCTGGTCCAGCCGACCGCGTCCTGGAGGGTGCGGCGGTCGTGCAGCGCGGCGAGGCTCTGCGCGAGGCGGCCCTGGGCGGGGCCGGCGTGGTGGGCGTTGGTGGAGGCGACGACGGGGAGCCGCGCCGTCGCCGCGAGGGCGGCGAGGGCGTCGTTGCGCCGGTCGTCGCCGGGCAGCCACTGGTCGATCAGCTCGACGTGGACGTTCTCGCGGCCGAACGCCTCGGTGAGGGTACGGAGCCGGCGCTCGGCCTCGCCCCGGTCGGGCAGCGCGGCGGGGACCCGGCCGAGCCGGCAGCCGGTGAGCACCGCCCAGTGGCCGTCGTGCGCCCCGGCGAGCGCCGCGAGGTCGTACACCGGATTGCCCTTGGCGCCGCCGGCCAGCTGGGCGGCGGCGATCGCGGCGGAGAGGCGGCGGTAGCCGGCCGGGTCGCGGGCGAGGACCAGCAGGTGCTCCTCCGCCCCGCCGGCGCGGACGGTCAGCTCGGCGCCGAACACGGTGGCCAGGCCCGTGCCCCGGGCCGCCTCGGCGAGCCGGACGGCCCCGTACAGGCCGTCGTGGTCGGTGATCGCGAGGCTCTCCACGCCCAGCCGGACCGCCTCGGCGACCAGGTCCTCCGGGTCGCTGGCGCCGTCCAGGAAGCTGAAGGCGGAGTGGACGTGCAGCTCGGCCCAGGGCTCGGCGGCCCTCCCGGGGCCGGGACCGAACTCGGGCTCCGGGACCGGGGATCCGGCCGGAGCGGGGGGACGCTCCGGAGCAGGGGGAAGCTCGGGAGCGGGGGGAAGCTCGGGAGCGGGGCGGCGCAGCGGGACGACCGTGCGGTCCGGCGCCGCGCCGGTCAGCCGGCGGTGCAGCTCGCTCCAGGGGAGGGTGGGGTGGCTGGTGAAGCCCATCGGGGTCGCCTTCGTCGTTCTCGTGCTCGTTCCACTCCCCCCGGGTCCGGGCCGGCCGCTAGTCGTAGCCGGCCTCCAGGTACCAGGCACCCCCCTCCACGGTGAGCAGCAGCGCCCGGCCACCGCCCACCACGACCTGGAACCGCGCCCGGCGCCGGGCCAGCGACTGGTCCCACCAGTACTCGACCGCCGGCCAGGGACCGGTCCAGCCGTCCACCCGCTCCTCCCGGCCCCGGACCACGACCAGGGCCGGCCGGGCCGACACCCCCGCCCGGCCGTCCACCGTGACCGGCTGCCCGGCCCCGTCCAGCACCCGCACCGGCGCGGGCTCCCGCAGCACCACGGCGGGCCACACCTCCGGCAGCCGCCCCGGCCAGGGCGCGTCGGCCGCCACCGCCGCCTCGTACGGCTCGCCCCACGGCACCTTGACCGCCTGCTCGCCCGGGCCGCGCCCGCCGGCCGGCTCGATCCGGCGCAACCCCGCGTGGCCGAGCACCGCCTGCACCCGGGCGACCGCGCGCTCCACCCGGTCGTCCGCGACGGCCTGGCCCCACAGCGCGAGCTGGCGGCCCTGGTCCGGGGAGAGGCCGTCGGGGGCCAGCCGGAGCAGGGTGAAGCCCGTGTCCTCCCCGCCTTCCCCGTTGCCGGCGAAGGTGCCCGCGCCCTGCCAGGCCTGCAGCTGCCAACGGACCCGCTCGGCCAGCGCCGTCGCGGACAACCGGCCCTCGTGCCGCCACAGCCGGGAGGCCGTCCGACCGTCCGCGCAGGCCACCTCGACGGCCACCCGGCGGCAGGTCAGCCCGGCCCCGGCCAGCCGCCGGTGCAACTGCTCGGCCAGCGTGCGGGCGACGAACACCAGCGGCTCGGCCAGCGGCTCCGGCGGGTCGAAGCGCTGCTCGACGGCGAGGTCCGGCTCCTCGTCGCGCGGCACCAGCGGGCGCGGCTGCAAGCCGCGGGCCAGCCGGTGCGCGACCGTCCCGGACGGGCCGAAGCGGTCCGCGACCGACTCGGCCGGCAGGGCGGCGAAGGACCCGACGGTGGGCAGGCCGAGCCGCCCCAGCAGTTCGGCCAGCGTCTCGTCGCCCAGCGCGCTCACCGGGTACGGGGCGAGGAACTCCGCCGTCCGTCCGGCCGGGACCAGCACTCCGGCCCGGGCGGCGAGCACGGCGGCGAACAGGCCGTCGGCGACACCGACCCGGGCCTGCGGGGCGGCTTCGGCCGGAGCGGCCCGGGTCTGCGGGGCGGCTGCTGCGTCCCGGGCCGCCCGGGTCTGCGGGGCGGCTTCGGGTCGGGAGGCGGTTGCCGGTCGGGAGGCGGCTTCGGGTCGGGAGGCGGTTGCCGGTCGGGCCTCGACGGCCACCGCGCCCGGGACGGCGTCCGGGACGAGGGGCCGTCCGAGGGCGTCCGCCACCGCTCTGCCGACCTTGCCGGCCAGCGCCTCCTCGCCGCCGAAGTAGCGGCCCGGGCCCTTCACCGGGATCGCGCACAGTCCCGGACGGATCACCTCCACCCGGGGCGTGAACGCCTCCACCGCCGCGACCACCGGCTCGAAGCGGCGGGTCTCCGCCTCCGGGTCGCGGTCGCGCAGCTCCAGCTCCGGGCAGAGCCGCTGGGCCAGCTTGAGCCGCTGCCCCTGCCGCACCCCGGCCGCCCGGGCGCCCGCCGAGCAGGCGAGGATCCGCCCGCCCTCGGTCACCGCGACCGGGTCGTCGCCGGTGACGGCCACCACCGGCCAGTCCGGGCACCAGACCACCAGCACCCGGGGGGTTCCGTCGTCCGCCATCTCAGACCACCGCCGCCACGCGGGGTGCCATCGGCTCCGCCGCCGGTAGCGCCGGTAGTGCCGGTAGTGCCGGTAGCGCTGGTAGCGCCGGCATCGCCGCTTCCGCCACCGGCTGCGGCCGTCCCTGTCGCGGCTGTTCCTGGAGCGGGCGCACCGCGCCGTGCTCGTCGGGCAGCCAGAGCCGGGCCGTCCGGCCGCGCACCGCCGAGCCGCGGCCCTCGGCCACCACCTCCACCTGCCGGCCGACGAGCTGCCCGTGGCCGTCGCCCAGCCCGAACCAGCGCCCGGAGCGCACCCCCAGCCGCAGCACCGCGCCCGGCCACGGCCCGGCGACCAGCAGCACGCAGCCGCTGCGCCGCAGCACCGCCGCCAGCCGGGCGGCCAGCTTCGGCGGCACCAGCCCGTCCGGGCGCAACATGATCAGCTCGACCGCGCCGGCCAGCACCGAGACCACTTCGGCCCAGTGCGGCCCCGGATCGTCCGCGACCAGCAGCCGCCGCAGGTCCAGTCCGTACCCCTCGGCGGCGGCCAGCCCCAGGTCCGGCAGTCCGACCGCCGCGGCCCAGCCGCCCTCGGTCTCCTTCACTCCGGCGGCGAGCGCCAGCAGCAGCCCGGTGTCCCCGCCCGCCACCGACACCGCCGTCCCCCGGCGCAGCCCGGCGTCGGGCAGCACCTCCCGCAGCGCGGACGGCACCGGCAGCAGCCCCGGGGGCTCCGCCGTCCGCCCGGTGGCCGGTGTCGCCCGTCCCTCTCGCTCCTCCCGTTCCCGCGGCTCCCCCCGCTCCCCCCGCTCCCCCGGTGCGGCAGCCGGGGACGCCACCGGGCGGAGCACGGGGCGTGCGGGCTGCTCGGCGGTGGATTCGAAAACAGATTCGAAAACGGGCACACCCCCAGGATCGAACATTCGTTCGCAAAGATTCAAGTCCGACCTGGTCAACCCACCCGCACTCTTGTGCCTGAACGCGATACCTGTCACTTCAACGCGGCATCTGTCACCACGGGCGCGACGCGCCGAACACCCCGACCCCGGGGGTGCCGCCTCAGCGGCGGTCGCCCCCGGGGTGATCGGGCCGGTGACCGCGTCCGGTGACCTGGGTACCGCTTCACCCGGGGACCGTCCCAGGGTTCGGCGGACCTTCGCGGCCGGGGTCTCGGTCAGGGGTTTCGGGGTGTGTCCGGCTGGTCGATCTCGGCAGCGAGGTCGCGTGCGCAGGCGTCGAGGGCGGCAGCGATCGGTCGGAGCTCGCCGAGCCGGTTGGTGCGTTGCCGGTGGCGGGTCCCGGCGAGTTGTCACCTGGCCGCGATGTCTGTCACCCCCCTTCCCGGAACCCTCCCCGAGGAGGGCACGGGCAGCTTGGCGCTGAAGGCGAGAGCCGTGCCGCCGCCCTCGTCGGTCAGGTCGACCGGACCCGCCCGTGCGGGTCGAGGTCCAGCTCCAAGAGGGCCGGCGGATCGTAGGCCGTGACGGTGCCGGAGGCGATCACGGTGCGGCCGTCGGGATCGGTGGCCGGCAGCGCAGCACCACCGCGCCACCCTCCGCCGGATCCAACCGGTCGGCGGCAGCCAGCCGGCGCCGCAGCAAGGTCGGGCGCGACAGGTACCGCCGCACCGCGGCCACCGGCTGCGGGTAGTGACGGTAGAAGCGCACAGCCTGGCGACCTGCGTCGATGGCGACGATCCTGCCGTCGGGCCTGGGGACGCTCGAGGTTCCGGCCACGCTCCGACCACCGCCTGCCGCCACCGTTGCGGCACCCCGGACTGCGTCGTCGGAGGAGGCTGGACCCACCACGCGGGAGCCCGCCGCGCGGCTCACGAACGGCGAGTCCGTGAGCCGCGCGCGGGTACCGCCCCGCACCGAGCCGTCGGCCTACGCCCCGGACACCGCGCGCGACAGGCGCAGCGGCGCCTCGACGACGTCGGCGGCGCCGAGTTCGCGCACCGCCTCCCGCCGCGTCGCCGCGACCGGAGCCGCGAGCTGAGCCAGGGTCGCCGCCGGAGCGTGGACCGTCAGCTCGAAGTCGCGGCGCACCTTGGCGTCCGGGGCGAGCGGCAGGCGGATGCGGCCGTCCGCGACCATCCGGCGGACCCGGCTGCGGCTGAGGCCGAGGCCGGACATGAGCAGGCGTTCGACCCGGACCGGGACCGGCAGCTCGAAGCTCACCAGCACCGTCAGCGGGGTCGGATCGTCGATCGCGTGGAGCGGCGTGCGTGCCTCCAGCTCCCAGGTGCCGCTCCAGTCCAGGCTGTAGCCGTTCTTGGCGGCGAGCGACGCACTCATCATCAGTTCCCGCACCACGGCGAGGTCGTTGTTCTCGTACGCCTCCCTGCGGGCGGGTTCCAGCGACGACGTGTGGACGCGCTCGTGGACGGGCACCTTCGAGGTCCGGTCGCAGCCTGCGCAGCTGAGCAGCAGCCAGACGTCGAGGAGCTTGCCGTTGGCGTTGACACGGATCTTGCCCGAGGGCCGGTGCCGCGTGCTGGAGCAGTCCGGGCAGCTGCGGACGGCGGTGGGCAGCGCGGACTGGCGCACGGCCCAGCGGGCCTTGCGTTCGGTATGCATGGTGGTCTGTTTCCTGGTTCAGCAGGAACGCGCGCAGGCCGGATCGGATGGATCGGCCGGGGTTCCTGGAATCTGACGAGTGCTCACGAGGGCGCGTGTCATCGCCTCGGGGCGGGTGGCCGCATGGCGGGGCGTCCCGAGGTCGATCGCGCGACAGGTCGTATCTCTCCGTGGCAACTCGCGACGGCGCGTCTCATCGCCTCGGGACATGGCCACATGGCGACATGGCGGCATGGCGGCATGGCGGCATGGCGGCATGGCGGCATGGCGGCATGGCGGCATGGCGGCATGGCGGCATGGCCGAGCGCCGAGGGCGGTCGATCGCGTGAGCGCGCGTGTCATCGACTCGGCGCGCGGCCGGTGGCTCGGCGCAGAGGTCGATCGCGTAGGGGTGAGTTGCTACGTGGCAGTCGTCAGCACAGGTACATGCCGCACATCGTGATCTGGGCCGCGCTCCCCCGCAACCGGTTTTTTCGGACCACCGCCGTCGGACCAGCGCCGCCGGTTCCCCGCGCGAGCCGACGCCGAGCTTCGGATAGGCCTTCTGGAGGTGGTAGCCGACCGTTCGCGAACTCAGGAAGAGCTGGGCGGCGATGTCCCGGTTGGACATCCCTGGGCGGCGAGGCGGACGGTCTGCGTCTCCTGAGGCGTCAGGCCGGCGTAGTGCTCCGGTGATGCGCACGGCGGTCGTCACCCGCCAGGGTGGAGCGCCGACCTTGACCAGCCGGTTCGCTGCCCCGGGCGGTGACAACCGCCGTGACCAGGCGAGGCAGGTGACAACAATCTCGACCACTTGGTGACAGCTAGCGCGACCACGGCGGGGCGAACGCGCAGGTCGCAGGGCGCCCCGGGTGACAACTACCCCGACCAGTCACAACTCTCCGTGCACCCGGCCGCTCGCGCAGGCCGTACGGGCCGTGGCACGGCCGTCGGCGCCCCGCCGGGAACCCGGACGACTTTCTGCGGCGCGGGCCGAATCCTTTGGAGCGACCCGCACCTCTTATAAACGTTCCGACAAACGTCGGGTACGGGATCCGGAGGTAGTGATGATCATCGGAATCGGCATCGCCGTCGCCCTGGTGCTGCTCTGCACCTGCATGCTGGCCGTGAAGCGCAAGCGAGCCGGGCGTGGCTGAATCGACCTGGCCCGGCGAGCAGTTGATCGCCGCCGCGCAAGCCGGCGACGTCGACTCGATCGCCGCGCTGGTGTCGGGATCGCACCCCAATGTGCAGCGGTTCGCCCGTTCCCTCTGCGCCACCCCGGAGGACGCGGAGGACGCGGCACAGGAGGCCCTGATCATCCTGTACCGCAAGATCGGGATGCTGCGAGCCTCCGGCGCCCTGGCGTCCTGGATGTTCCGCATCGTCCGCAACGAGTGCCTCCGGCGCGCACGGACCCGGCTGCGGGACCACGGCGCACCGCTGCGACAGGACGTCTGCGTGGACTCCGCCGAGGAGACCGCCCTGCGCCGCCTGGAAGCCGGCACGGTGGCGGCCGCGGTCGCCGCCCTGCCCCCCGACCAGCGCCGAGTGCTGATCATGCGGGACATCCAGGGCCACAGCGGCCGGATGGTCGCCGACGCGCTGGGCCTCAGCACGGCGGCGATGAAGTCCCGTCTGCACCGGGCCCGTTCGGCGGTCCACCGGACACTGCGGCCCGCCACCTGAATCCGCCCGTGGAGGAAACGATGACCGGAACGAAGCCCGGAACGAAGCCCGGAACGAAGCCCGGAACCGCCACCGGACCCGGGGGCCCCGACTTCGCGAGCAAGTCCCTGGCCGAACACGTCGTGCGCGGCGTGGTGGGCATCGGCTCGCTGATCGGCTCGGTCGCCCTCGTCCCGGCGGTCGGGCCGGTCGGCCTGGCCCTCCTGCCGGTCGGCCTGCTCGCCCTGCGCGGCTGCCCGACGTGCTGGGCGATCGGCTTGGCGCAGACCGTCTCGCGGGGCCGCCTCCAGCGCTCCTGCGAGGACGGCCGGTGCACGCTGGCCGTCGCCGACCGCCACGACGAGCACGGGGAGGAGGTGCGGTCGGCGTTCACGGGCTCCACCGTCTGAGCGGCTCCCGCCGGAGGGCGGCGGGGGGCGGAAGGGCGGCGGGCACCGAGGGGCGGCGGCGAGGGGTGGCGGCGAGAGGGCGGGGATAGGAGGACGGGAGGGCGGGGGCCGAGAGGCGGCGGCGGGAGGGCTCGTCCCGTCGAAGTCCGGGCCTCCGCCCCGCGACCCCGTGTTCCGCCGGTCGGGCGGCGGCACTCGCCCGACCGGATTACCGACAAGTGTTTTTTCCTTGACAAATTTTTTTGTCGGCTGGATGCTGGAACGGTGCTGGAAGTCGCCGTGATCGAAGAACCCGCTGCGGCCGAGGCCTCGCTGGACCCCATGCGGTCACGCCTCCTCGCCGCCCTGACCGAGCCCGGCTCGGCCGCCATGCTGGCCGCCCGGCTGGGGCTGCCCCGGCAGAAGGTCAACTACCACCTGAAGGAACTGGAGCGGCACGGCCTCGTCGAACTCGCCGAGGAGCGCCGCAAGGGCAACGTCACCGAACGGGTGTACCGCGCCACCGCGGCCTCCTACGTGATCTCCCCCAACGTCCTGGCCGCCGTGAGCCCGGACCCCGCCCGCTCCCCCGACCAGCTCTCCGCCCGCTGGCTGCTGGCGCTCGGCTCCCGGCTGGTGCAGGAGGTCGGGTCCCTGCTGACCGGCGCCTCCCGGGCCCGGCGGCGGGTCGCCACCTTCGGCATCGACGCGCAGGTGCGGTTCGCCTCCGCGGCCGACCGGGCCGCCTTCGCCGAGGAGTTGGCCCAGTCCGTGGCCGCCCTCGTCAGCCGCTACCACGACGAGTCCGCCCCCGGGGGCCGCAGCCACCGGGTGGTGGTCGGACTCCACCAGATCCCCGCCGCACAGCCCGGGGCGGAGGCGGGGGCGGCCGGGGCCGGACCGGCCGGGACCGGGCCGGAGGCCGACGCCGCCGGCAGCGCGACAGAAGGCGCCGGAACCGCACCGAACCAGGAGAACCCACGATGACCCACCCGTTCGAGATCGAGCTGGAGACCTCCCTCCCGGCGAGCCCGGAACAGGTCTGGGAGGCGATCGCCACCGGACCGGGACTCGACTCCTGGTTCATGGGCCGCAACGAACTGGACCCGCGCGAGGGCGGCACCGCCGTCATGGAGACCGGGGGCCACCGCGCGGAGGCGGTCGTCACCGCCTACGAGCCCGGCAAGCGCCTGGCCACCCGTACGGCCGCCGGCGAGGACGGCCGGTTCATGGCCTTCGAGTACCTGATCGAGGGCCGGGACGGCGGTGCCACCGTGCTCCGCGTCGTCCACAGCGGCCTGCTCGGCGACGACTGGCAGGACGAGTACGACGCGCTGCGCCGCGGCTGGCCCTTCCACCTCCACACGCTGCGCGAGTACCTCACCCACTTCCCCGGGCGCACCGCCGTCCCCGTCTTCGCCGCCGCGCCGTCGGCCGGCCGGCCGGAACCGGAGGTCCGGGCCCTCCTCGCCCACGCCCTGTCGCTGCCGCTCCCGGTCACCGCGGGCACGCGGGTCCACGGCGAACCGGCGGGCCTGCCGCCGCTGGACGGCGAGGTGGCCTGGGCGGACGACGAACGCTTCGAGGTCCGCACCGCCGACGGGCTCTACACCTTCCACCACGGCTCCGGCCTGGTGCTGATGTTCCACCACCTCTTCGGCCCGGCTCCGGACGGGTCCGAGGCCGCCTGGCAGCAGTGGCTGTCCGGGGTCCTCGGCTGACCTGCTCCTTCCGGCCGGCCGGACCTCCCCGGCCCGACCGACTTACTGCCCCGACCGGCCCAGCCCGATCGGCCCGTCGATCCGACAGCCCCGACCGGCCTGACCGCTCCAGATCCGCACGAGAACCGAGGAACCACCCATGCGCACCCTGATCAGCACCGCCTTCATCTCGCTCGACGGCGTCGTCGAGGGCCCCGGCGGCGAACCCGGCTACCGCAACTCCGGCTGGACCTTCAAGGACATCGAGTTCCTCCCCGAGGCGTTCGAGATCAAGGGGCGGGAGCAGGAGGAGGCCACCGCGATGCTGCTCGGCCGGGTCAGCTACCAGGCGTTCAGCCCGGTGTGGCCGGACATGCCGGAGTTCGCCCGCTACAAGACGCTGCCGAAGTACGTCGTCTCCACCACCCTCACCGAGGACGACCTGGTGCCGAACTGGGGCGGGACCACCATCCTGCGCTCGCTCGACGAGGTCGCCGCGCTGAAGGAGACCGAGGGCGGCGCGATCATCGTCCACGGCAGCGCCGCCCTGAACCGCGCCCTCTCGGACGCCGGTCTGATCGACCGCTACCACCTGCTCGTCTTCCCGCTGCTGCTCGGCGCCGGCAAGCGTCTGTTCAGCACGACGGACAAGGACACCCAGAAGCTGAAGCTGGTCGAGCACGAGGTGTACGGGAACGGCCTCCAGAAGCAGGTCTTCGACATCGTCCGCTGACCGCTCCCCGGCTGCTCCGCTCCCCTCCGTCGGCGGCGAGAGCGTCGACGACGGGGTCGGGGCGGGGACGGCCCTCCTGTCCGGTCTCCCGTGTCCCGTGTCCCGTCCCGGACCGTCAACGCTCCTCTGCGGTGCGCCAGATGAACACCTCGCTGCTCGGCTGCCGCTCCGAGAAGAGCCCCGACGGCGAGGTCCGGGCGAGGAGGCCGCGGAGGTCCGACTCGAAGGCCGGGCGGCGCTCCGCGAAGAGGTGCGGGGCCGAGGAGGAGAGCGCGAAGACGCCCGCGACCGCCTCGTCGGCCGTGCGCTCCAGCGGTCGCCCGCCCGGGACGACGATCCGCTGCGGGCCGGTGAAGCCCGCCCGGGCGAGGACGGCGGCCTCGTCGTCCGGCGTGCCGTGCGGCAGCAGCCCCTGCCCGGCGCGGCGGACCGGGCCGAGGTAGTGCCGGACCAGCTCGCCGATCGCGGCGTACGGGACCGGCGGGTGCGGCAGCCCCTCGGTGGGCCGCGGTTCGCCCTTCAGGTCCGAGACGTGCGCCAGGGCGCCGCCGGGCCGCAGCACGCGCCGTACGGTCGCCGCCACCAGGTCGCGGTCCATCCAGTGGAAGGACTGGCCGAAGGTCGCCAGTGTGAAGGTGCCGAGGCCCGACGGCAGTTCCTCGGCCCGGGCCCGCACCCAGGTGGCCTTGGGCTCCGCGGCGCCGGCCCGGCGCGCCTCGGCGATCATCCCGGCGTCCGGGTCCACTCCGACGACCTCGCCGAACAGATGCGCCAGGCCCAGCGCCAGCGTGCCCGGCCCGCACCCCACGTCGAGCAGCCGCCCCCGCCCGTCGAGCCCCAGCGCCTCGGCCAGCGCCTCCGCCAGTCCGGGGGCGTACGGGAGCCTGCCGCGGGTGTAGTGGGCGGCTGTTCCGGCGAACAGCGTCTCGTCCCAGGACCAGGGGTCGTCTGCCATGGCTTCTCCTCCAGGGGTCCGACCGGGAGCGGCCGTGGGGATCCGGCCAGGGGCGGCCGTGGGGATCCGGCCAGGGTTCCGGCCTCGGGCGAACGGGGTTGATCCTGGCACGAGTTGACTCCTGGCCAGAAGTCCGCGGGGCGGGAAATCGATGGACAGGCATTCCGTGATCAGCAGACTGATCCCATGACTGTGACAGATGACAAGACCGACCTTCGGATCTACATCCAGGACGCCCGCGACGCCCTGCTCTGGAAGCTCGAAGGCCTCTCCGAGTACGACCTGCGCCGCCCGCTCACCCCCACCGGAACCAACCTGCTGGGCCTGGTCAAGCACGTCACCGGCGCCGAGGCGCTGTACTTCGGCGACACCTTCGGCCGCCCCTTCCCCGAACCCGCCCCCGTGTGGATCACCGGCGGGACCGAGCCGAACGGCGACCTGTGGGCGCGGGCGGACGAGAGCACCGAGGAGATCACCGGGCGCTACCGGCGGGTCTGGGCACACTCCGACGCCACCATCGAGGCCCTGCCGCTGGACGCCGTCGGCACGGTCCCGTTCGGCGCCGGCCACGAACAGACCCTGCACCGGGTACTCGTCCACATGATCGCCGAGACCCACCGCCACGTCGGACACGCCGACCTGGTCCGCGAACTCGTGGACGGCGCCACCGGCCAGCGCTCCGACGGCGCCAACACCGCCCCCGGCGACGCCGACTGGTGGCGGGCCCACCACGACCGCGTGGAGCAGGCGGCCCGGCAGGCCGGCGGACTGGCCTGAGCCGGAGGGGGGTGGGAGCCGGAGGGGCCGAGGGGCCAGAGGGGCCGAGGGGGCCGGGGCCGTCAGCTCTCGTGCGGGGCCACGTCCGCGCCGACGTGCCGCACCACGGCCGCCGCCCGGTCGGCGAGGGGCCCCGGGGCGATCGGGACGCACACGTACCCGAACCCGGCATAGGCCTCCCGGTGGATCCGCTCGAACCGCAGCGACTCCTCGTACGAGATGCGCCGGGCCTCGGACGGGGTGACGAAGCCCGGGCTCTCCACGAAGAACACCCTGCGCTCGTACACCCCCGCCTCCCGGATGCGGTCGAGCTCCCGGGTGAGGGCCCGGGTCACCGGATGGCCGAGGTACACCGTCAGGGCGAACGTGCACACCGGCGAGCGGTCGAAGAACCGCACCTCCCCCGGTCGGCCGACGGCCTCCTCCTGCCGCCGCCGCTGCAGGTCGACCACCGCGTCCACGAACGACGGGTCCGTCCACGGCTCCGGCTCGCCCTGGGCCTGCCGCAGCGCGATGACGTCCGTCGCGGCCTCCTCGACCACCGGATGGCCCGCCCACTCCAGCCACCGCAGGATCGCCGTCTTCCCGGCCCCCGGGGTGCCGGTCAGCAGGTAGCGCTTCATCCCCGCACTCTACGGGCCGGGTGGAGCGGCAGCGAAGCGGCTCCCTAGGGTGTCGGGCATGGGGACCTCCGGCGTGACGGGTACGGAACAGGGTGCGAGAGTGACCGTCCGGTGCGCGGACTGCGGAGGCGACGCGGTCCGGAGCTTCGGACAGTTCCTGCTGCACGGACGGGAGTTGTGGTGGGACGCCGAGCGTTTCTGCCCGCAGTGCGGCGCCGCCTGCTGCGAGGACGCGGGCCCGGAGGCGGCACCCCAGGACGTCCGCGAGACGCTGCTGACCGCCCACGGACCGGCCCGGCTCCGGCTCACCGGGCCGCTCACCGACCCGGTGGCCGCGCTGCGGACGCTCCGCGAAGGAGCGGGCATCACACTCCGGCAGGCGCGGGAACTCCTGGACGAGCTGCGGGACTTCGGCCTCAGCGGGACAGCCGTCGAGATGGCGTACTGGCGGGCGCGGCTGGCCGGGCGCGGAATCGAGGCGGAGGTGGCGGACGGCTTCGGGAGGGCGTACCGGTACGTGGGGCCGCCGGAGCTGTGGGCAGCGGGCGACGGCACCGGTGGTGGCGGTCAACGGTTGCGGACGGAAGGCGAGTTCGCCGCCTGGGTGGAGGGGCGGTCGGCGGAGGAACTCGCGGAACCGTTCACCTTCGCGGTCGACCTCGGCGGCGCGCTGCGGCTCGCTCCGCGCCGCAGCGAGCATGTGGACTGTGCGGGCGGGGAGTTGGTGCTGAGCGCCGGGGAGATCGGGTTCCGGCGGTCACCGGGCGGATGGGAGGTCGAGACGGTCAGCAACCACTCCACCGGCTACTGCCCCGACACCACGTCCTGGCCCGCCGTCGCCGCCGCCCTCGCCCGCCTCGGGCTGCCGCACCCCGACACCTTCACCCACGCCGTGGTCTTCCGCCGCTGCCCCCGGTGCGCCCGGTGCAACCTCGTCCGCGAGGAGCACTACGCCTGCGTCTTCTGCGACGCGGACCTGCCCGAGCACTGGAACGTCGACGGGGCCGCGCTGCCGTGAGCCGCCCGGGCGCGCTCCCCTCCGCCCCCACACGGCGAGCGCCCCGGGCGACCAACCGAACCACCCCGCCCCCGGCCGGCCGCTCACACCGACCCGCCGCCACACCCCTCCCCCACTCGGGAGTCCTCGGTGTTGTCGGGCCGGGCCGCTAGGGTCTGTGGGTCACGGGGCAGGCAGGGAAAGGGTTGGGGCACGTGGGGTTTGTGCGGGCAGCGGAGCTGCCGGGTGAGGTGGTGCACGCGGGGAGTCGGGACTTCCTGGTGCGGGAGGGGCTTCCGGCGACCGGGGCGTTCCTGGACTTCGAGGCCCTCGGGGACGGGGAGCTGACGGCGTTCCCGGCGGAGGCGGAGCGGCTGTTCGTCCTCGGGGAAACGGAGTACTGCACGCCGTTCGCCGCCGGCGGGAGCCTGGTGCTGCTGGACGGGGTGACCGGCGAGGTGTTCCTGGACAACGGTGGCCCGCGGCGCGACCTGCTGGCCTCCGGCGTGGCCGCGCTGGCGGGCCTGGTGCGCGAGGTGGACGCGGTGGCCGAGGGGGCCCGGCGGCCGGAGGCGCTGGACGGGCGGCGCGGGCCCACCGTGGTGGCCGAGGTGCTGGCGGGGGCCGAGCGGCGGATGCGGGAGATCGATCCCGGGCTGTTCGACGACGGGTCCGCGCCGCCCCCGCACTGGGGCACCGCGCTGCTGGTGCGGGCGTTGGGCTGGGGCGCGCTGCCGGGCGGGCCGGGCGGGCCCGCGTACGAGACGACCCCGGAGCTGGTGGCGGAGCTGGCGGCGCTGACGGACCAGGACGGCGGCCCCGGCCGGGTGCACCGGTTCCGGCCCGAGGAGCTGCCCGCCGCTCTCGTACACGAGCCGACCCGGCGGCTGCTGACCGAGGTCGGCCTGCCGCTGGGCGGGGCGATGTTCGGGGTGTGCGAGGAACCGCTGGTCACCATGGGCGAGGCGTACCCGGAGTACTTCGACGGCGAGGAGGAACGGCCGTACCAGCGGGACTACCTCGCCCTCGGGGACTGGCCGACCGACCTCACGATCGCCCTGGACTGCGCCACCGGCCGGCTGGAGCTGCCGGACTGGTACGACGACGGCCACCCCGAGGCCTACCTGAACCGCGACCTGTCCGCCCTGCTCTACGCCCTCTGGACGTACGAGCGGCTGCGCGCCGAGTGGGACCGCTGGGAATACGGCCGGGCCCGGGGCACCTGGGCGGTGTTCGATCCGCAGGCGCTGCTGAGCGCGGTGGTGGACCGACTGGTGGAGACCGTCGACCCGGAGGCGTTCGCCTCGCCCGGCTGCTCCTGGCGACTGCTCGCCGAGGACGGGCACATGGGCGGCCTGCTCGGCTGAGCGCTTCGCCCGGCCAGGCTCTGGTGACGGGCGGTGGCCGGGGCGCCGGTGCACCGGCCCGCCGGTCGACACGCTGCGGGCGGCGGGAGGGGTGACGGGCCGGTCGACGTGCTGCGGGAGGTGTGACGGGCCGGTCGACGTGCTGCGGGAGGTGTGACGGGCCAGGCGTAGGCTGAGCCGATTCGATCACTTGAGAAGGCGTCGAAGGGAGCTGCGAGGGATGCGCAGCGATACGGGGGAGCTCTACCGCGCGTTCGCGGAGAGGGAGGCGCACGGCAACTCGCCGATCTACCAGGAGCTGGCCGAACGCGTCGCCGAGGACCGGCAGTTGTGTGCGCTGCTGGACGGGCTGCCCATCGCGAAGCGGCAGCCGAACCTGCTGTTCGGCGCGGTCCGGCACCTGGGCGGGCCGGTGACGGAGGGCTGGCCGGCCTTCTACGGCTGGACGGCGGAGCACTGGGCCGGGGTCTCGGCGACGATGCTGGAGCGGCGGACGCAGACCAACGAGGCGGGCCGCTGCGCCACCCTGCTGCCGCTGCTGGCCGCGCTGCCGCAGCCGCTCGCCCTGATCGAGGTCGGCGCCTCGGCCGGACTCTGCCTGTACCCGGACCGGTATCGGTATCGGTACCGGTACCGATACGTGGCCGGAGACGGGCGCAGGAGTGGGGGCGGGAGCGAGAGCGGCAGCGGCAGCGGCAACGGCAGCCGGGCCGGTACCCCGGTCGCCGAGTTCGGCGCCGAGGCGAGCCCGGTGACGCTGGACTGCGCGGTGAGCGGTCCGGTGCCGTTCCCCGGATCCCTGCGGGAGCGGCTGCCCGAGGTGGTGTGGCGGGCCGGGATCGACCTCAATCCGCTGGATGTGCGGGCCGAGGAGGACGTGCGCTGGCTGGAGTCGCTGGTCTGGCCCGAGCAGACCCACCGGCTGGACCGGCTGCGCGGCGCCGCCCGGGTCGCCCGGGCCGAACCGCCGCTGCTGGTGCGCGGCGATCTCAACGCGACGGTGGGCGAGTTGGTGGCTCGGGCCCCGGCGGGGTCGACGCCGGTGGTGTTCCACAGCGCGGTGCTCGCGTACCTGTCGCCGGAGGAGCGGGAGGAGTTCGCGGCGACGATGCGTGAGCTGCCCGGGCACTGGATCTCCAACGAGGCGGTTTCCGTGCTGCCGACCGTCGCCCGACGCCTCCCCCGCCCGGCCCCGGTCGGCTCCGGACTGTTCGCGCTCGCGCTGGACGAGCGGCCGGTGGCCTTCACCGGGCCGCACGGGCAGTCCCTGGACTGGTTCGGCGAGGCGTGGCCCGGCGAGGCATAGAGGCAGGCGAGGTAGAGAGGCACAGGCGGCGCGCGGCGGTGTGCGGCGGTGTGCGGCAGCGGGTAAACCGGCGGGAGTCTCGGGCTTGAAGCTGCCGCAACGGCAGCCTCTACCGTCGTGACCAGGGCCGGAGAACCGGCCCCGGTCCACGCGAACGTGGGGACATGGAGAACGAGGGAGGCGGCCATGGCCTGGCCCATCGCCGAAGTGGCCCGGATGTCCGGCGTGACCGCCAGGACGCTGCGGCACTACGACGAGATCGGGCTGCTGCCCCCGGCCTGGATCGGCTCCAACGGCCACCGCTACTACGAGGAACGGCAGTTGCTCCAACTGCAACAGATCCTGGTACTGCGGGCACTGGGCGTGGGGCTGACCGAGATCGCCCGGATCCTGGGCGATCAGGTGGACGAGCTGGAGGCCCTGCGGGGCCACCGCCACCGGCTGGTCGCCGAGCGCGACCGGCTCGACGCCCTGGCCACCACTGTCTCCCGCACGATCGCCGACCTGGAACGCTCCCGGAAGGACGGCACGCCCATGACCATCAACCGCCCCGAGAACCTGTTCGAGGGCATCCAGCCCGACGACGTCGACGCGAGCCTGCGCGACTTCCCCGAGCACGCCGAGGCGGCTCGGCGCGCGACCGCCGCGATGTCTCCGGCCGAGATCGAGGCCGGACAGCGCGAGCGGACCGCCCGCATGATCCACCTGGCGGAGCTGATGGCGGCCGGCCACCCGGCCGGCGCCGAGCCCGTGCAGAGCAAGATCGACGAGGAGTACCAACTGCTCCGCACCATCCGTTCGGTTCCGGCCGAGGAGTACCTGGCGATCGCCCGTTCCTGCACCGAGAACGAGCAGTGGAGCGCCGCGTACGAGGCCATCGCCCCGGGCCTGGCCGCGTACCAGCGTGCCGCCATGGAGGAGTACGCGGCGGCGCGGCTGTCCTGAGCCGGGTCGAGCCGGACCGACCCGGCCTGGCCCAACCCGGTCCGGTCCGGTCCGGGAGCCTTACGGGGGGCTCCCGGACCGGGCCGGACGCCGGGTGGCTCCGCTCCTGGTCCTTCCTCCTTGTCACTCCGTGCGCAGCGCCGTGACCGTCCGGGTGCGGGCCGCCCAGGTGGCCGGGAGGGCGGCGCCGAGCAGGGCCAGCACCAGGCCGCCGAGTATCAGCGGCCCCGCCACCGGCGGGGCGAACACGGCGAGGTCGGCGTCCGGCACCCCGATTCCGGCGGCCCGGGCCATCGCGGGCATCACCTGGTGGTGCACCAGGACACCGATCGGGACTCCGATCAATCCGGCCGCCAGCCCGCTGCCGCAGACCGAGGTGAGCACCATGCCGACCGTCTGCCGGGGCGCCATCCCGAGCGCCTTGAGCACCCCGAGGTCGTGCACCCGTTCCCTGGTGTCCAGCAGCACGGTGTTGAGCACCCCGAGCCCCGCCACCACGGAGAGCAGCAGTGTGAGCACGCCCGCCAGGGTGTTCATCGCCAGCACCACGATGTTGAGGTGCTCCCCGCCGGGTTCGGCGCCCAGGCCCATCGGCTTCACGGCCTGGTCCAGCCCGTCCGCGTAGGACTGCGCGTCGGTGCCCGGGGTGAGGTCGATGTGGAAGGTGAGCGCCTCGGCGTGGATCGCGCCACCGAGCGGCGCCAGCGTGGCCCGGTCCGTGAACACCACGTCGTTGGTGGTCAGGACCTCGCCGGTGATCTTCGCCGGGGTGCTGCGGCCGTGGTCGGTGAGTGTGACGGTGTCACCGACCTTCGCCTCGTTGGCCCGCAGGTAGGCGTCGGCCACCACCACCTCGCCGGGGCCGTGGAACCAGCGGCCGGAGACCAGCTGGAAGCCGCTCCAGGAGGCGTCGCCGCTGAACGCGACCACCTCTGAGCGCCCGGTGTTCCCGGCCAGGGCGACCGGGGCCGGGGCGGTGCTGTACCAGGCGCGGGTGCCCGTTCGGGACTCGACGGCCTTGGCCACGGCCGCCTCGTCCACGTGGTCGACGGGCTGCGCGGCGCCCTCGATCGGGACCTGGACCACCACCTTGCCCGCGCGGTCGGCCGTCAGGCCCTCCTGGATGGAGCTCAGCGAGAGCGTCAGACCGACGCAGAGGGTGACCCCGACCGTGCCGAGCACCACGGCGGCACCGGTGGTCGCCGAGCGGCCCGGCCGGTTGAGCGGGGAGGCCAGCCCGAGGCTGAACGCACGTGGCACCGGCAGCCGGCCGATCAGGTCCTGCGCCCGGGACAGCGGACCCGCCGCCCCCGCCCCGCCGGCCGTGCGACGGGCGGCCGCCCGCTTGGCGCCGGGAGCCGTCCGGCCGACCGCGAGTGCCTCCACCGTCCGCAGCCGCCCGGCCCGCAGGGCCGGTACCACCGCGGTGCCCGCCACGGCCGCCAGCGCCGCCACCGCGACCACGGCGTCCACCCAGACCGGGATGCCGAGCAGCCCGCCGCGCAGGGCCTTGTGGGCCAGCCCGAGGACCGGTACGGAGAGCAGGTTTCCGAGGAGCACGCCGAGCGCCGTGCCGAGCCCGGCGGGGATCAGCGCCTGGCCGACGTAGGCGCGTGCCACCTGGGCGGGGGTGAAGCCCAGGGACTTGAGGATGCCGATCCGCCGGGTGGCGGCACTGACGGCGCCGCTGACCACGACGCCGATGATCAGCACCGACATGGCCAGCCCGAGCACCCCGAAGGCCGTGACGAACGGGACGAAGGTCGAGGCCGTCCGGTTCGCCTCCTCCCGGGCGGACCGGTAGGAGGTGACCGCGGCGAGCGCGTCGCCGGGGACGGCGGCGGCCAGCGCGGCGCGGTCCGCGGCCACCTCGGCGTCGTCGTCGGCGTGGGCGAAGCGGTAGAGGTACTGGACCGCGGGCACCGTGCCGGGCGCCGCCAGCCCGGCCACCTGCTCCGGGGCGACCCAGCCGTCCGCGCTCCAGGAGACCGAGGCCGCCAGGCCGACGACCTTGAGCGTCGGGTGCCCCGGCCGGTCCGGGAACTCCATGCTGTCGCCGACCGCCAGCGGGGAGTGCCCGTCCAGGAACACCACCTCACCGGGGCCCTCGATCCAGCGGCCTTCGGTGATCCGCAGGCCGTCCAGTGGGCCGTCCTGGGCACGGCCGACCAGCGTCATCGGCGGCAGCGGGCTCCCGGCCGGCGGGATCCGGGTGTCGGGGCCGGAGCGCGGCTGGACGGTCACCGCCTGGTAGGGGCCGGCCGTGGCCGTCACGCCGGGCGCGTGGGCCGTCCCGGCGAGCTGGGCGGGGCTCGCTCTCTCCCGGTCGTACAGCACGTTGAGGTGGGCACCGCGCTGGTCCGCGAAGGAACGCTGGTAGGGGCCCTGGGCGGCGACCAGCAGCCCGAGCGCGAGGATGCACGCCGTCACGGACACCATCGTGGTGAGCACCATCACCAGGGTCTGCACCCGCCGGCGGCCGACCCCGGCGCGCACCACCTTGCCGAGCGCGCTCATCGGCCACCGCCCGGCACCGGCGCGGCCGCCGTGTCCCGGACCAGCCGGCCGTCGAGCAGTTCGATCGTCCGGTCGGCACAGGCGTCGGCGAGCGCGGTGTCGTGCGTGACCAGCAGGATCGTCTGGCCCTCCGCGTTGAGCCCGCGCAGCAGGTCGCGGACGTCGGCGGCCGAGGCGGTGTCCAGCGCTCCGGTGGGCTCGTCGGCCAGCAGCAGCGGCGGACGGTTCATCAGCGCCCGGGCCACCGCGACCCGCTGGCGCTCGCCACCGGAGAGCCGGCCGGGGAAGGCCTTGGCGTGCCGGGCCACTCCCAGCCGCTCCAGCAGTTCCCCGGCCCGGGCCCGGGCCGGCTCCCGCCGCATCCCCGCGAGCTGGGCCGGGAGCAGCACGTTGTCCTCCGCGGTCAGGTCGTCCAGCAGGTTGAAGAACTGGAACACCATGCCGATCCGCGCCCGCCGGTACTCGGCCAGCGCGGCCTCGCCGAGCCGGTGCACGGCGACGCCGTCCACCTCCACCTCGCCCTCGCTCGGGCGGTCGAGGCCGGCGACCAGGTTCAGCAGGGTGGACTTGCCGCTGCCCGAGCGGCCGAGCACGGCCAGCGCCTCGCCGGCCCGGACCTCCAGGTCGAGCCCGGCCAGGGCGGGACGGGCGGCGTCGGATCGGTCGTACGTCTTGCTGACGCCGCGGATCCGGATGATCGGCGCGTTCACGGGCCCTCCACGGTTCGGGGTCCGGCCCCGGGAACCCCGGGCCGGCTGACGGGACATGACGCTACGAATCCGCGGCGGGGTGCCGACAGCCGTCTGGACGGCCTCTGCGGGGTGTATCCAGATACACCCCGAACTGGGTGTTCAGGCCTAGAGCGCCGGGCGACCCGGACGGGCAGACTGACCCATCGAAAGATCGAAACCGGGGTCCGCGGGGCTTCGGGGCGACGGCTTCGGGTCCGCCGCTCCGGGCCCGCGGCTCCGAGGTCCCCGGACGGGGGCCGCGGAAGGGAGAGGGGGCGCGTCATGAACGCGGGAGTGCTGGAAGAACTGGCCCTGAGGGTCGGCCGGGCGTGCGCGGACGGGGTGCGGGCCTGGTACGCGGCGACGCTGGCCGTGACGGGCTTCCTCGCGCTGCTGGCGGGGCCGGTCCTGCTGGCCTCCGCGCTGTTCGGACCGGACGAGCCCCTGGACCTCCACCCGGGCGGACCGCTGATCCTGCTGGTGCCGATGGGGCCGGTCGCCCTCTGGGCGCTCTGCTGGGCCACCGGGGGCGGCGGCCGGGCGGTCGGCGCCGCGCTGTTCGCCCCGGGGGCGATAGCGCTGCTGGCGACGCACCTCTACGGGGGTGCCGCGCCCGGCGGCCGGTCCGGCTCGCTCTGGCTGGCGCCCTCCCTGCTGGTGCTCGGGCTGTTCGGGGCCCGCTGGGGCGCGACGGAGAGCAGGCGGACGGTCGGGAAGTGGAGCGGGCGGCCGATCCCGGTGCCGTACCGTCGGCCGGTCGGGGCCGGGCCCTGGCGACGGCTGCGCACCGGCGGCTGGCTCACCGACCCGGCGATCTGGCGGGACTTCGCCTGGACCCTGCTCACCGGCGCCGCCGTGCTGCTCACCGCCGCGATCGTCCTGCTGACCCCGGTCGCCCTGGAGGTCTTCGGCCGGAACGGCCGGTTCTTCGCCCTGGGCGTCGTCTACGCGATGGGTCTGACCGTCGCCCCGTTGGCCGTGCTGTGGGCCGCCCCACCGGTCCTGCGGTTCCACGAGAAGGCCGCCCGGGCCCTGCTCGGGCCCTCCCGGCGGGCCGAGCTCGCCCGCCGGGTCAGCCACCTCGCGCGGACCAGGGCGGACACCATCGACGCCGGCGCGGCCGAGCTGCGCCGGATCGAACGGGACCTGCACGACGGGGCACAGGCCCGGCTGGTGGCCCTGGGCATGCTGCTGACCGTGGCCGAGCAGCTGAAGGACGATCCGGACGCCCTCGGGCCGCTGCTGGCCGAGGCCCGGCTGTCCTCGGTGAAGGCGCTGGGCGAGCTGCGGGACCTGGTCCGCGGCATCCACCCCCCGGTGCTCGCCGACCGCGGCCTGGCCGACGCGGTTCGGGCGACGGCGCTGGACATGCCGCTGCCGGTCGGCTTCAGCGGCGACCTGCCCGGCCGGGTATCCGCCCCGGTGGAGTCGGCGGCCTACTTCGCGGTGACGGAGCTGCTGGCCAACGTGGTCAAGCACGCCGGGGCCTCGCAGGTGTGGATCGAGATAGGGCACAGTGACGGGCTGTTGCGGATATCGGTCACCGACGACGGGCGCGGCGGCGCCGACTCGTCCCGGGGAACCGGCCTCAGCGGAACCGAACGCCGACTGGCCGCCTTCGACGGGGTGCTCGCGATCAGCAGCCCGTCCGGCGGGCCGACCATTGTGAACCTGGAGATCCCGTGCGCGTTGTCATCGCCGAAGACCTCTTCCTCCTCCGGGACGGCCTGACCCGGCTGCTGGAGGCCAACGGCATGAAGGTCACCGCGGCGGTGGAGGACGGAGAGCAGCTGCTCGCCGCGGTGGCCGCGGACCGCCCCGACATCGCCGTGGTCGACGTCCGGTTGCCGCCGGGCTTCACGGACGAGGGGCTGCGGGCCGCGCTCGCGGCCCGCCGGGCCCACCCGGGCCTGCCCGTCCTGGTGCTGTCGCAGTTCGTGGAGCAGCTCTACGCGCGCGAGCTGCTCGCCGGCAGCACCGGCGGGATCGGCTACCTGCTCAAGGACCGGGTGATGGACGGCACCCAGTTCATCGACGCCGTCCGGCGGGTCGCCCAGGGCGGCACCGTCATGGATCCGGAGGTGATCACCCGACTGCTCACCCACAACTCCTCGGCCGGCCCGGTCTCCACCCTCTCGCCGCGCGAGCGGCAGGTGCTGGCGCTGATGGCGGAGGGCCGGTCCAACGCGGCGATCGCCCAGCAGCTGGTGATCACCGAGCGGGCGGTCGCCAAGCACACCGCGTCGATCTTCGTCCGGCTCGACCTCCAGCCCTCCGATGACGACAACCGTCGGGTCCTGGCCGTCCTGGCCTACCTCAACAACTCCTGAAAGGAGCCGCCATCGCCCGCGCTCGGCACCCACTCCGCACAACTTGATAGATCACCGACAAGTGGCGAGTTGCCCTCCGCTGCACGGGGCTCGCCTGCTGCAGAACGGGTCAATTAGGCTGGTGAGGTGCTCATCCTTGTTCGCCGCCGCCACGTGGACCTGCTCCGCGTGACGACCATGTCCTGTCGACGCTCCGGCTGAACCTCGCGCCACCCACCCTCACCGGCGACCCCTGCCCGGCCGCCACCACCTCCCGGCTCCCCGAGCACCCGCCGCACCAGGCGCTGCTCCGGCCGTCCCCGGTCGACCACCGGGACCAGCCGGGACGAGACCCAGCGGATGTCACACATGACGCAGCAGTACACGCCCATATCCGAGACCGGCACCGACTCCGCCCCGGCGGACGCCCTCCCGGTGATCGACCTGTCGCTCGCCGACGGCAGCCCGGAGGACCGTCGCCGCCTGCACGACGAGCTCCGCGACGCGGCCACCGGCGTCGGCTTCTTCCAGCTCGTCGGCCACGGTGTCACCCCGGACGAGACCACCGCACTCGCCCGGGCCATGCGCGCCTTCTTCGCACTCCCCGAGGCCGACCGGCTCGCCGTGAGCAACCTCAACTCCCCCCACTACCGGGGCTACACCCGCACCGGCGACGAGCGCACCGGCGGCAGCCAGGACTGGCGCGACCAACTGGACATCGGCGCCGAGCTGCCCCCGCACGTCCCCGGCACCGGCGAGCCCCCGTACTGGTGGCTGGAGGGGCCCAACCAGTGGCCCGAGGCGCTCCCCGAGCTGCGCACCGCCGCGCTCGGCTGGATCGACCACCTCGGCGGGGTCGCCCGCCGCCTGCTGCACGAGCTGCTCACCGCGATCGGCGCCCGCCCCGACTTCTACGACGAGGCCTTCGCGGGCCACCCCCACCTGCGCCTCAAGCTGGTCCGCTACCCCGGCAGCGCCCCGGACGGCACCGGCCAGGGCGTCGGCACCCACAAGGACTACGGCTTCATCACCCTGCTGCTGCAGGACACCGTCGGCGGCCTCCAGGTCGAGCGCGCGGACGGCACCTTCCTGGACGTCCCGCCGCTCGACGGCGCCTTCGTCGTCAACCTCGGCGAGCTGCTGGAGGTGGCCACGGACGGTTACCTCAAAGCCACCAGCCACCGCGTGGTCAGCCCGCCCGGCGCCCGCGAGCGCTTCTCGGTGCCGTTCTTCTACAACCCCCGCCTCGACGCCCACATCGAGCCGCTCGACTTCCCGCTCGCCCACCACGCCCCCGGCGCCACCGAGGACCCGGCCAACCCGCTCTTCGCCGACTTCGGCCTCAACGAGTGGAAGGGCTACACCAGGGCCCACCCCGAAGTCACCCGCCGCCACCACGCCGCCCTCGCCTGACCCACGGGGCGCGGAGCCCGCACCGCGCCGATGCTCCCCACCGGCAGCCCGCCGGCCCGGGCGCGCCCCAAGCGGGTGCCCGGGCCGGCGGGGCCCGTCGGCCCAGCGCTGTCGGAGCGGCGGCAAGACCGACACGGTCGACACGACCGACATCACGTAGAGGATCGCCTGCAGCGCCCCGAGGCGGAGACGA
>NZ_JBVJBI010000042.1:0-72946 GCF_055589745.1 Kitasatospora sp. NPDC041917
CAACCTCACCAAGCGCATAACGGACGAGAGCACACCAACCTGGCGGGGAACCTACTAGGGCATAAAGGGCAATCCACTCACTTCAAACGCCCTCTTAGTGGGCCGGGTCACGGCAACGTGGCCCGGCTACCCGACTTATGCAGACGATCCTGCCGCATGGCCCGGCTCGCTCCGGTCACGCCGGTTGCGGCTGGTGACACGGTTCTTACCGGCACTCCAAGTGGGTCCGATCGGAACGTCACGATAATAACGGGCCCGGTAAAACACTCTTGACCTGGTGAAACGCACAGATCTTGCTCCCTGGGGGCGGGGCCGGCCGGTTTCCGGAGGTGCTTCGACTACCGAGCGGCCTGCGTGCGGGATGCGTGGCGCATGTCGGTGAGGGCGGAGGTCAAGCGGGCTGAGCCGACGGTGGTTGCGAGCACGGTGGCCTGGGCAGCGTGGTGGTCGGCTTCGATGCGTTCGCCTTGCCGGTAGAGCACGGTGGCCAGGCGGGCGGTGGCCATCGCCCGCACCCGGGTCTGGGCCTGGACGGTGCTGGCTTCGGCAGCCCGGCGTAGGTCGGCGACAACCTGCGGGTTGTCGCGGCCGGTGGTGGCGGACAGCAGGTAGAGGGCGAATCCGGTGTCGCTGCCGATCTTGGCTGCGGTGATCGTGGAGGTCCAGGCCGGTCCGGATGCGAGGTCGGTGACCCGGTCATAGGCATGCTCGGCTGCGACCAGGTGGCGGGCCACTTGGCGTTCGTCGCCGTTCAGGGCGTGGATCTGGGCCAAGACGGCGCAGAGCATCGCCCGCACCGCTGCGGGCAGGCGCCCGCCCACCTCGCCGGCCAGCTTGAGGGCTTGCCCGGGGTGGCGCAGGTGGATCTCCTGGCGGACGGCGTTGGTGACGAGGTGGCACAGCAGTCCGGTGTCGCCGTGTTCGCGACCGGCGGTCAGACCGACCTGGAACAGTGAGCGGGCCTCGTCGAACAGACCGGCGTCGAACGACGCCCAGGCAGTCAGGTTCGCCAGGCGTGCGATCGCACCGAGCAGTGCACGGCGTACGGCCGGACTGGTCGATGCCTCGGTGAGGCTGACTGCGGCGTGCAGCTCGCGCAGCGCGAAGTCGCGCACTGCGCGCCCGCCCGAGGCCCGGTCCCAGTGCTCCAGGAGGCCGGTACGCTCGGTGATGGCGCGGATGTCGCCCATGCGCAGGCGCGTGAGGGGCGGGGTAGGTGGCAGCAGGGCGGTGAGGGCGGTGGCCAGGACGTCTCGGCGGTTCGAGGTGCTCACCTCCTCGCGGTGGAGCTGCTTGGCGGTCAGGCCCAGCTCGGCCGCGCTTTCCGCGCCCAGCACAGTGCAGAGGGCCTGCCGGTAGTGCTTGTGCGGCCAGGTGATGAGGCCACGTTCTACGCGTGAGACATAGCCGGCGTCAAACGGTGACTCCCGCCCGGTGTCCGCTTCAACCAGTGCGCGGACCTGCTCCGCGACTTGGCTCTGAGTCAGGCCCCGAGTGCGCCGTGCGCGTCTGAACAGCGTGTTCGTCACAATGCCCCGCCTTCAACCTTCGGCCCGGGCAGCGAGCTCAGCGTGCTGGGGCTGCCGCAGACTGCCTACCGATCTGCTCTGCTGTTGTCACCCGATCCGGTGGTCTCCTGGAGATGTTCCACCCGCCACCAGGCACCGGCCGAGGAGCGGTGGTCGAACGGCCGCGCCGTACCGACCAGGGGCCGTACAGTCCTGGCCATGACGACCGACATCACCACCGCATCGTGGCGCGAGATCGACCGCACCACCGCCTTCAGCAAGTTCGGCCGGTCCGTGGACCGGGTCGAGTTCGAACTGCCCGACGGACGGAAGGAGGAGTTCTACCTCAAGTGCGAGCGCCCGGCCGGCGCCGTGCTCGCTCTCACTGCCGACCGGCAGGTCATCCTGGCCCGCCAGTACCGTCCGGGCCCCGACCGCGTTCTGCACGAACTGCCGGGCGGCTACATCGAACCCGGGGAGTCCGCAGCGGACGCGATCGCCCGCGAGTTGCTGGAGGAGACCGGCTACCAGGGCGAGGTACGAGAGGTCGGGCCCTACTGGCTCGATGCCTACTCCGACGTCCGCCGCTTCGCCTTCGTCGCCACCGACTGCGTCAAGGTCGCCGAACCGCAGCCGGAGCGCACCGAGTTCATCGACGTCGTCACCCTCTCCCTTACCGAGTTCCGCGACTGCGTGCTCCGCCGGGGCGAGATGACCGACACTGCCGCCGCCTACCTCGCCCTGGACGCGCTGAGCCTTCTGTAATCCCCCGAGACGGGCGGGCCGGCACCACATCCTCACCCACCCTCCACCCGGGAGGACCCCGTGACCGATCGGAGCACCACCGGCGCCGCCCCGTACTACAGCAGCGCACTCGTCTCCCTGCCCGCCCAGGCCGTGGCCCTGGTCCTCGCCGGCGGCAAGGGCAGCCGCCTGCGTGCCGCGCCCGAAGCCGAACTTCAGGGCACGCCGAAGGTGCTGGTGCCAATCGACACCCCCATCGGCCGCACCCCGATGCTCGGCCACGCGCTCACCGAGCTCACCGTCGCCGGGTTCCGCCGGATCGCCGTGCTCACCAGCACCGACCCCGCCACCGGTGCCGACGCAGTCGAGACCTACGCCCTCACCCACCCGTCGGCCCGGCAGGCGGAGCTGACGATCCACCGCGAGCAGCACCCGCTCGGCACCGCCGGTGCGGCCTACGCGGCCCTGGGCCACCTGTCCGATGTCCCGGCCGCGGTGGTGCTGCCCGCCGACACCCTCTTCCCGACCGTCCTGCTTCCGTCCGCCGTCGCGGAGCACCGCTCCCGCCCGGCAGCGGTGACGTGGACCGTGACCACCGCGCCCGGCCGCTGCGCGCAGAACGCGGGCCGTCTCTTCCTCGACCCCGACGGCCGGCACGTCGTCCACGCGCTGGAGGGCGTGGACGCCACCCTGCCGACCGGGAGCCGCAGCGGGCTGCGGCAGGCCACGAGCACGGGCGCCGTCGTCCTCACCCCTGCCCCGTTCCGGGCGCTGTTCGAGGAGTACGCCCGGCGCCTGGCCCACCCCGGCGAGGCGGACCTGTACCGGCAGTTCATGCCCTGGGCGATCAGCCAGGGCCACCCGGTCGGGGCCTTCGACATCCGCACCTCGGCCCCCGACCTCGGCACACCCGACCGCCTGGCCGCCTTCGGCCGCACCGCCTGAGAGGAGAGCAGCACCGTGCCCAGCATCGCCCTGTCCACGCTGACCGAGCAGCAGGCCCGCCACTTCCGCGACCTCGGCTACCTGCGCCTGCCCGACCCCGGTCTGCCCAGCGACCTGTTGGACGAGGTCGCCAAGACGGTCCGCGCCTGCGCCGCCCTCCTGCCCGTCGGGCAGGCCAAGATCTACCGGCTCTACCAGCACGACCGCACCCTGATGCACCGCCTCATCGTCCACCCCGCCATCCTCGGGCCGCTCACCTCGCTGCTCGGCCCCAATGTCGTCTACGTCCTCAACCGGCACAATCAGGGCTCGCTGAACGCCTCCGGCGCCCACCAGGTGCGGCTGCACCGCGACATCCTCCAGCCCACCCGCGGCCTGCTGACCGCCGTCGTGTACTTCGAGGACGCCACCGTGGAGACCGGATGCACGTGGATCGTGCCCGGGTCCCACCGCGCTCCGTACGTCGGCGTCCCGCAGCCCGACGGCGGTGGCACGTGGATGGACGAGCATCCCGAGCTGGCGGACCTCGCCGACCAAGCGGTTCCCGTGCCCGTCCCTGCCGGCGGTGTCCTGTTGTTCGACGGCACCCTCTTCCACACGGTGGGCGCGAACACCGGCAGTACGACGCGTGCCAGCGCGGTCCTTGGCTACCGCAGCGCGGACGAGCTCGATGCCCGCCCCGACCCCGACCGGCAGATCGTCGTCGCCGGCGCCCAGCTGTACCGGGGCAACGACCGGCCGAACTGACCCAAATCGCGGTAGGAGTTGGTGGTGGTCGGCACAGCCCTTGGGGTGCCGACCACCACCCTCTGTTCAGGCTGTCGTTCTGCGGGAAGGCCCTTGCCCCCGACTCAGCAGGCTGAGGCCCAGCAGGCCATCGAGCGCCGCTGCGGAAGGGCGCTGGGCAAACGTCGGCTCGAAGAGCTCGTGGTCGCCGCCGCGGTCGACGTCTACGGCTTCTACCTGGGCGAGGATCCCCGTCCCGTGCAACCGCGAGATGCCGCTGGTGGTCCAGGTGGACGGCAAGGGCGTGGTCATGCGGCCCGAGGCCCTGCCGCCGAGCCGCCGCGAACGCCGCCGCCAGTGGCCATCGCGGCTGGCTCACGCCGGGCGAGAAGCCGAACCGCAAAGGCATCCAGTACGGCGAATGGTCGCTGAAGGCCAAAATCGCCGTCGACGGTGACCGGGAGGCGGCCCTCGCCCGCGCCGAGGGGATGAGCCGACGCCACTCCGAATATCCGTCCACGGCTGATCGGTGGGGCCGCTCATGTTCCGGACCTCCCCCACCAGCTGGCTGGTGGAGGTGTCCAGTGCCAATAGCTGGAACGAGTCCGATGGATCCCCCTCCGTGTCCACCTGGCACGCCCGCCTCAGCGCCGCGGAACTCGAGTACGTGAAGGAGATGCTGCCTCCCGAGCCCGAGCCCCCCAAACGAGGCTTTCTGCGCAGGCGTTGATCCCCGCAGCGGCCCGGCGGCTTCGATCCTGGTCGGCGCCCCGAACAGCTTGATCAGCAGCTTCACTCGAAACGAACTGCACCCACGTCGATTAGCTCGGCGTCGGGCAGGTTGCGCAGCCACACCGCCCACTGCCCGGCTCAGTCATCGCCTGCTCGTGCTCTGCCTCACCGCGCTGGCCAGCCGGCGCATCCCCTGCTCGGTCAGCCGGCCGACGTCTCAGCGCTGATCCAGTTCAGGTAGCTCTCGGCGCCGGCCACGACCGGCACCGCGACGACCTCCGGTACGTCGTACGAGTGCTGCTCACCGATGAACGTGCTGAGCGGCCCGGCCAGCTCGGCACGGGTCTTGAAGTCGATCCGCCACTCGTCGCCGGACTGCACCTCGCCCTCCCACCAGTACACCGAGCGGACCGGGTAGACCTGCGCGCACGCGGCCAGCCGCTCGCCGATCACCTTCGCGGCCAGCTCGCGGGCCTTCGTCTCGTCGTCATGGGTCGTCGTCACCACGAGGAAGTCACTCATGGCCCGAGCGTAACCATCCAGATCCCGCCCGGGGAACGGCGTGGTGCCCGTCCCGGAAGCGTGACGATCCCTCACGCGCCGCGGCGCAGCAGCGACCCGCCACCGGACACCGGCCGGGCTGCTGATCCTGGTGAGCGGGGCCGAGGCCGTCCTCGTCGACGAGCCGGTCCGCGAGCTGACGCCCCTGCTCCAGATCCTCGACACGGCCGCCACCGACGAGGGCCCGTTCCTGCGGGTGCTGTTCCTCGGCGACGGCCCCGACACCGTGGAACGACGGCTGTGCGCGGCGACCCGGGCCATGTGAGCGGTCCGCGCCGGCTCGAACGGCGGCGTACGGCGGGGGGTCCCACCGACCGGTGGGACCCCTGCGCGTGGGTGGGTCAGCCCGCTGCCCCCGCCGTCGGCCGGACGGCGACCGCATCGATCTCGAAGAGCATCCCCGGCAGGGCGAGCGAGGCGACCCCGCTGAGCGTCTGCGCGGGCAGCCGGTCGCCCCAGGCCCCGGCCAGGGCCTTGCCGAGGACGGCCAGCTTCTCCGGGTCGTGGTCGACGATGTACGAGCCGAGCCGGACCACGTGCTCGAAGCCGAGGCCGACCCCGGCGAGCGCGGTGCGCAGGTTGGCGAGGGCGAGCTCCGCCTGGGCGGCGAAGTCGCCGGGCACGACCTGACCGCCGGCGTCGGAGGCGTACTGGCCGCCGATGAACACCGGTTCGCCGGGCGCGGAGGCGGCGTGGCTGTAGCCGAACGGCGTCGGGTCGTGCAGGCCGGGCGGGTTGGTGATGGTGCGGGTGTCGGTCACGGGGTTCCTCCCCTGGTGTCGGTCCGGACTCGGTGCCGGGCGGTCTACGGCTCGGACCGGGCGGCTTCCTCCCGGGCGTCGCGCCAACTCGGCGACTCCAGGAAGTGGTTGTCGAAGAGGTCCTGCTTGGCGAGCAGCTCCTCGACCGTCGCCTCGCCCGCGCGGATCCGCTCCAGCAGGCGGAAGTAGTCGAAGCGCTCCACCCCGGGGGTGATCACGATCAGCAGGTCCGCCCCGGAGTCCGGCGCCGCCGCGAAGGCATGCGGCAGATGGGGCGGCACCACCACGAGGTCGCCGCTGCGGGCGGTGACCACCTCGTTCCCGACCAGAACCTGGGCCGAGCCGTCGACGACGAAGAACAGCTCCGAGGAGCCCCCGTGGTAGTGCGGAGTGGCGCCGTCCTTGCCGCGCCCCAGCGTGACGCGCAGGGTGCTCAGGGCGCCGCCGGTGGCGCTGGAGTCCGCCAGCAGCCGCCCCTTGCCGCCGAGCATTCCGACGGTCTCGGCTTCGTCGCCCCGCACCACCACGGCTTCCGGTCCGATCAACGTCATTGGCCTCTCCCCACAGTGAGCACTCCGATAGTTCCCTGGCTGATAGTACTACGTCTAACTATCTCCCATCGAATAATATGTCCCTATGGATCACGTGGACGTCATGCTCGACCAGTGGAGCCGGGAGCGCCCGGACCTCGACCTGGCGGCGGTCGGCACCGTCGGCCGCCTCGGCCGCTTCGCGCTGCTCGCGGGCCGGGTCGTCGAAGAGGTGTTCAAGCAACACGGCCTCCAGCGCGGCGAGTTCGACGTTCTCGCCACCCTGCGCCGCTCCGGCGCGCCGTACGAACTGATGCCCTCCGAACTCGCCGCGCTGCTGCTGATGTCGCGGGCCGGCATGACCAGCCGGATCGACCGGCTGGAATCGGCGGGCCTGGTGGAACGCCACACCGACCCGGCGGACCGGCGCAGCGTCCGCATCGCCCTCACCGCGGCCGGACGCGCCCTCGTGGACGCCGCCTTCACCGACCACGCGGCCAACGAGACCGCGCTGCTCTCCGCCCTCTCGGGCGAGGAACGGGCCACCCTGGACGGGCTCCTGCGCAAACTGCTCGCCGACGTCGAGGGCGCGGAGAGCCCGGCACCCTGACGGCCCCGCCCGACGGCCCCGCCCGAGGTCCAGCCACCCGCGACCGCTCCGGAACGCCGTCGGCCGCCGTACACGGGGAACGCGTACGGCGGCCGACACCCGGTGCAGCGTGCCGTCCGTGACGACTACCGCACCCTGACGTACTCCGCTTCCCGCCGCGGCCCGGCGCGGCGCCTCCGCCCGTTCCGCCACGGCCGCGGCGGTGGCCGCGGCCGTCGGCCAGGCGGCGATCGGGTTGCCCAGCCAGCGCCCCCATCCGGGACCCTCTCACCGCGCATCACCAGCGAGGCGGGCCCGACCGTGGTACCGGCGCCCGGCGTCGAGCCCGGCAGCACGATGCTGTGCGGGCCGGTGGTGGCGCCCGCCCGCAGCCGCACGGCGTCCAGCCGCATCACCCGGTCGTGGAACGGATGGGTCTGCAGCACCGTGCCCCGGTTGACGCTCGCGCCCGCCTCGACCGTGACCAGGTCGCTCTCCGGCAGCCAGTGCGTCTCGCACCAGATCCCGCGGCCGATCTCGGCCCCCAGGCTCCGCAGCCAGAAGTTGAGGTACGGCGTGCCGGTCAGCGTCCGACCGCCCCACGGCATGGCGAGATCCTCCACGAAGGTGTCGTACAGCTCGTTGCGCCAGACGAAGCCGGACCAGAGCGGGTGCTCGGCGGCCTTGAAGCGCCCGACCAGCAGCCACTTCGCCACCGTGGTGACCAGACAGGCGGCGATCGCGGCGGCGATCAGCACCACGCCGCCGCCGGCCAGCGCGACGGCCAGACCGTAGCAGTCCCGCAGTTCCCGGAGCGCCCCGAAGACCAGGTTGCCGAGGACGACGGCGAGCGCCAGCGGGATGAAGCGGCAGAGCTCCACCGACGCCCGGGCCGGCACCAGTCGGCGCGGCGGGTTGCAGGTGCGGCTGTCCTCGCCCGCGTCCGGGACGGGTCTCCGGCACATGTCGCAGGTGTGTCTCCGGTGGCGGACAGCCCGGGGTGCTCCACGGCGCCTACCGGCGGATCCCCTTGCCCTGGAAGCGCGCCCGGGCGCTGACGGGCCACCGCTGGGGCGGTTGGGGTTCGGCGAGGCGGGCGGCGGACTGCCGGAGCACGGCGCGGTCGGTGGCCGCGGGGGTGGGTGCGGCGGCGAGGCGTTGGAGTCGACGGCCGGCCGGGTCCACACCGGCACGGGCGGCAAGGACGGCGAGGGCGTCCTCGACGGCACCGCCGGCCAGGGCCGCCAGGTGGTAGCCGTTGTGGAGTTCGGCCTGGCGCGCGGTGCTGAGGGGCCGGACGGGGAGGCGGTTGTGCACTGGTCCGGAGGCACGCATCAGGAGTCGGCGGCTCTCTGCCATCCGCCGGGTGAGGGTGGCGTGGTCCCGGGCCAGGTGCTGCAGCTGCCCGCTGATGTGTCGCAGGGCCTCTGCCCAGGCGGGCAGGGCCTCGGCCAGCTCGGCGGCGTCGCGGAGCCGGCCCTGGAGGCCGTCGTCCCGGCGCCAGGCGGGATCGGTGAACAGGATCCGGCCGAGGCGGTCGACCAGGGCGTGGGACTCGGCCGAGACCGGGGTCATCGAGGTGGTGCTGTCGGGGGCGGTCCTGACCGGGCGCCAGCATGCGGCGAGCTCGCGCCAGTGCCGCTCCGCCGACTGGCATGCCTTCTGACCGGGGTCCTCGGACGACGGGCCGGCGAGCGTCGCGTGTGCCACCAGGGTGCGGGTGACGGTGTAGACGGCGCTGATGTCGGCAGCCGCGGTACGCATGGCCGCGGCGGTGTGGAAGTGGTGCTGGTCGCCGTCGAGGGCGCGCCGGGCGAACTCGGTGAGCCGGTCCACGCTCGCGACCGCGCCGGCAGCGAGCCGGTCGATGGTCTCCGCGGTGCGGGGCGGGTCGGCGCGCAACGCGGGGCGGGGAGCGATCAGGTCGACGGCCCGGTCGTAGCCGTCGGAGCGGGCCCGGGCGGTGAGGATCCGCGCCTGCTCGACGGCGACGCGGAGTTTGCGGCCGCTCTCGGCCAGCGCGGCGGCGCGGCGGGGGAAGGCGTAGGTGGACGTGGCGTCGGCGAGCCGGTCGGCGATGCCGGCGGCTGTGGCGGCCAGGGGCATCACCCGGGAGAGCACGGCGCAGCGCAGTTCGTCGCTCTCCAGGGCGAGGCCGTGACGGGTGAGCGGTTCGCCGTCCGGACCGGTGTGCGTGGCCAGCAGGTCGATCCCGGTCCGCAGGGCCTTCCCCGCTCGCGGGATGCACTGTGGGGGTTTCATCAGCGCGGCCGTCCTGGTGCCGCGGGCGGTCCGGAGCTGGGTGACGGCTTCGGTCAGGCTCATGTGGAGCTCGCTGCGCGGGCCGACCGGGGTCGGCGGTTCCGGCGGGAAGATGCCGGCGGCGGGCCCGGACCGGTGGGGCAGTGCCTCGACGGCCTCCCAGGCGAAGCGCCGCTCGATGCCGAGCACGATCTCGGTGAAGTCGGCGAGCTGCCCGATCAGCGCGGTGCGGGCGAGTTCCGAGGAGTCCTCGAAAGGCAGCCGGTCGACGTCGGCGAGGTGCTCGGCGGCGAGGGCGACGAAGTCACCGAACCGCGCGGTCACCGGGGGCCGCCGGTGGCGTTGCGGACGGCCCGCGCGGCCCGGCCGGCGAGCAGGGAGGCCCGGGCCGGGGCGTGCGCGTCGGCGGGCGCGGTGGTGTCGGCGACGGCCGCGAGCTGTTGTTCCGCCTGGTCCAGGAGCTCGGCGAGCGCGGTCCCGTCCGCGAGGGCAAGCTCTGTGGGTTCGTCGTCGTACCCGGGTTGGTCGAGCAGATCGCGGGCTTCGAGGACGAGGGTGTAGGCGCCGGTGGCGGCAAGGGCGTCGCCGTGGTCGGCGCCCGGCCCGATGGCCCAGGCCGCGGTCTGGTCGAACAGGTTCCATGCGCCGGCCAGCACGGTGGGGTGGTCGACGGCGGCGAGTCGGGCGGTGGTGCGGGTGGTCCACTCGGTCATCTCGTTCATGGGGTGCGTCCTTCGTGCATGGGGTGTGCTCTTCGTGCGGGTGCGTGGAGGTCAGGCTGCCCGCAAAGTGGTCACTGTCCTGGCCCTGCCGGGATTCCTGTGGGAAACCCGGTGTTTGCGGAGGATCCGGTTCAGTCGGGTGACGGGCTGGAGACCTGGGACGGCGTACCGAACTTCCACCGGCGGTCATCCGCTGACATGGCGTGTGGATTCCACCACTATCTGTCATTTCCGAACGAGCTCGACCTGTGGCTTCGGGTGAGTGTCCGATCAGCGTCGTGTACCAGCCATCTCGCAGCGGTGGCACTTGCCCGCGTGATTGGGCAGGATCCCCCTTCCGTGAGCTCTCAGGACAGCGAGCTGTCACCCGCGTGGGTTACACAGAAGCCCCAGGCCCTTGCGGACAAGTCCTCCGGCATCGACCGATTCGCACCACCGGTCATGACCCTCGTGCCGTGTCACCCCGCCTTGAACGATGGACCTGAGCCTCGCGTACCGGACCGCCGAATCGCTGCTCGCGGGCATCCCCCTGCGCTGGGCGCACTCGTGCCGGGTCTTCGAGCAGGCCCGGGTCCTCGCCAAGGTGCTCGGGGCAGACGAGGAGGTGGTGAGCGTCGCGACGATCCTCCACGATGTCGGGTACGCGCCCTCGGCGGTCGACACCGGCGAGCACATGATCGACGACACCCGGCACCGGCGCCGGATCGGCGTCGATGCCCAGGTCTGCTCGCTCGTCGCCTACCACTCCTCCTCGGACTGGGAGGCAACCGAACTGGGCCTCTCGACCGCGCTCGCGGAGTGCCGCCGGCCACCGTCGGACCTGCTGGACGCGATCACGTACTGCGACCTCACCAGCGGCCCCGACGGCGCCGTGGTCGACCCGGTGTCCAGGCTCGACGAGGTCCTTCGCCGGTACGGCACCGACCACGTCGTCCACCGCGTGGTCTCCGCGGCCCGCCCGGCACTGCTCGCCATGGTCGACCGGGTCGCGAAGCGGCCGGCCGAGTCCGGCGGCGCCTGCCGTGGTCGAGGCGGAACCTGGTCGTCGGGGCGATGTCCAGCCCTTCGAGCTCCTCTCGCGGCACCCAACGCACCTCGAAGGACTCGGAGCCGGCGGCGAGCCGGCCGCCCACGGGCCTCGCGCGGAAGCACAGGGAGAACTCCTGGCGTACTTCCCCGTGGGGATAGACATGGACGATCTCGGCATCGGCCTCGTCCAGGCGCCGGGTCTCCGACTTCGCGTCCGGCCAGAGGCAGTCCTCGTCGGTCTGCAGCTTGGCCGCCGCTGCCTGGCGGTGCCGCCGGTACGGTTCGCGGTTCTTGACTATCCCCGCGGGCGCGGGGCCGACACCGTCGCGACCGGGATGCGCGCCAACGCCGCGGAGCTATCGCCCGCGAGCGCGGGGCCGACCTCATGCCGGACGGAGGCGGCAAGGAGCGGCACGAGCTATCCCCGCGAGCGCGGGGCCGACACTTCCTGACCTGCGGCGATTGAGCTCAGAGCGCGCCAATCCATTCAGTTCGAATCCGGAGCCCCATGTGTGCGGGGCCGACTCCCCAGCGGCTGTCTGTCCCAGCGGCGCCCCGGCGAGCCAGCTCTGAACCTTCGACAGCATCGTACGGGCTGTCATCAGGCGTGGGCGTAGGGAACGTGTTCGCCGGTGACCGCTTTGACCAGGGCCCGGGACGGAGAGGCTGACGCAGGACGACCTTCAGCTCCCCGATGCCGCCGTCGCCAATGTCGTCGCCACAAACCGCCACTGCGTGGTCCTGCGGACATACGAGGTCGGCCCACCGCTCGACCGCGAGCAGCCGACTGTGGATCGGGTCGGCGGCGAAGACACAGTGCTTGCCGGTGGTCCAGGTGTCGGCGCCGACTGGCGGGGAGGCACCTCGTAGGAATCGTCACCGGTGTCGGCCACGTCGCTTTCTTGGATTCCGCCCGGCGGGTCCAGTAGTTCACAGGCCCAGGCCGCTCCGCCTTGGACGCCGGGTCGGCTGCGGGTTCTGCCCGGTGGCGGCGAGCCGGGCCGCTGAGCGCCTGAGGGTGATGCGGTCGGCGGCCTGGGCGTCTGGGATGGAGGCGAGCCGGTGGTGGAGGTGCTGGGCGGCGAGGTCGGCTCCGAGCGCCGACGCCACCCGGGTGAGGGCCGTCTCGGCGGCCGCGCTCGCCCGGCCGGCGGACCGGTACTCCTCGGCGAGCTCGGCACGCCGATCGGCGGGCAGCGGCCGGGCCGGCAGCCGGTTGTGCCCGGGGCCGGCGGCTCGCATCATCAGCCGTCGGGTGTCGGCGAGGCGTTCGGCGAGGACGGCGTGGTCCTCGGCGAGGTGCTGGAGGCGGGCGGAGATCTGGCGCAGGGCGTCGCTCCACACCGGCAGGGCCGCGGCGATGTCGCAGGCCTGACGGGTCGGGCCGCCGGGGCCGTGGGACAGTCGCCAGGCCGGGTCGGCGTGGAGGAGCCGGCCCACCCGGTCGACCAGGGCGTGCGACTCGGCGGCGACGGCCGAGGGAGTGTTGTCGGGGGCGGAGCGTAGGGGGCCCAGCAGGCGGCGACGCGCTGCCAGGCGTGCTCGGCTGTTTCCCAGGCGGTGTCGGCGGCGTGAACGGAGGCGAGGTGGGCGGAGACGGTGGCCGGGGCGTGGTCGGCGGCGTGGGTATACAGGGCCCGGGTCAGCTGGTAGACGGTGGAGATGTTGTGGGCTGCGGTGCCCATGGCGGAGGCCGTGTGCGCGTAGGAGTCGTCGCCCGCCTGTACGGCGCGCCAGCTGATGTCCGCGAGCCGGTTGGCGGAGGCGGCGGCGCCGGTGCCGAGCTGTGCGGGAGTCTCCACGGTACGGGGCGGGTCGGGCTGCAGCAGCGCGCGGGGCCGTACGGTGTCGAGCGCCACGGCACCGAGCCGGACGTCCGGGTCGGCGGCGAGCGTCCGGATCTCCTGCTGCACCACTCCCAGCTGGTCGACGACCCGGCCGAGGGCGCGGATGCGTTCGGTGAAGGACGTGCTGGACGTGGCCGAACCAAGGCGGCCCACCAGGTCCGCGACCGTTCCGGTGAGGGCGAGGACCCTGACCAGGACGGCGGTGCGCAGCTGTGTGCTCTCCAGGGCGAGCCCGTGCCGGGTGAGGGGTCGGCCGTCGGGATCGGTGTGGGTGGCGAGCAGGTCCAGGCCGGTGCGCAGGGCCTGGATGGCATGAGGGACGTACCGGGGGGCCTGGAATGCCTGGAGGGCTGTGAGGGCCGGCGGCTTGCCGTAGGCGGCTCTGAGCTGTCGGGCGGCTTCGGCCAGGGCCACGTGCAGCCGGGCCCGGCGGGCACTGTCCGGTGCCGTCGCCGGGCCTGGGCCGTGGGCGCCCGGTCGGGCAGGGTGTCCACCGGTTCCCAGGCGTACCGGGTCTCCACGGCGAGGAGGAGGTCCAGCAGGTCCGCGACCTGGTGGCCGACGGTCCGTCGGTAGAGCTCCGAGCTCCGCTCGATCGGCAGGTAGTCGGCGTCGGTGAGGTAGCTGCCGGCGAGAGCAACGAACTCGCCGAACTCCGCGTTCACCGGGCGGTCTGCGCCGGGCGGAGCGTGGTGCGCACCGCGGCGGCGGTGTGCCCGAGGAGGCGGACGGCAACCAGGACGGTGTAGACCTCGTCCGGCGTCGCCGCGGTGGCGGCCGCTGCCGAAAGCCGACGCTCCGCCTGCTCCAGGAATTCGGCGAGCCGCGGACCGTCGGCGAAGGTGAGGTCGGTTTCGGGATCGTCGCCGTCGTCGGGCTCGGGCAGGAAGCCGCGGAGCTCGATGGCGTGGTTGTGGGTGCCGCAGGCGGCCAGGGTGTCGCCGCCGGTGTCGGTGGTGACGGCCAGGGCCCAGAACACGGTCTGGTGGGCGAGGGACCAGGCCGCCGAGAGCGGGCCCTGGATGTCGGGCTCGGCAAGGCGGGCGGCGATACGGTCGAACCAGGCGGTCGTCACAGTGAGTTCCTTCGTCGGTCGTTGTCGTGGCGGTCAGGGTGGCCGATCCGGCCGGCCCAGGAGGCCGGTGGTGCGGGTTCCTGTGGATAACCCGGGGTTGTGGACGGATCCGGTCACCCGGACGGGGGATCAGGTGACGATCCGGCGGACGGCGACGACCTGGTTGGGGCCGCTGCCGGCTGCTCTCCAGGTCTGGTAGCTGCCCGTCCGGATCTGGAGGCCGGTGCGGGGGGCCTCCAGGAGGCGGCCGTCGCCGATGTAGAGGGCGACGTGGCCGGGGCGGCCCGGACCGCCGTCCGTTCCGGTGGTGAAGACGAGGTCGCCGGGCCGGACGCTGTCCGGGTCGACCGGTTGCCCTTCCTCGACCTGGGTGAACGTCGAGCGGCTCAGCCGGATCCCGGCACGGGCGTAGGCCTGCTGGACGAGGCTGGAGCAGTCGCACCGGTGGGAGGGGGCGGTGCCGAGCGGGTCGGTGCAGTCCCCGCCGAAGGTGTACCAGCCGCCGCGTTGGGCCAGGGCCCAGTGGATGGCGGCGGCGGCCTGCGGGTGGGTGCCGGCCGGGACGTCCCACCCCGGTGGGAGGGCGTCGTCGGCGGCGGCCGGCGGTCCGGCGGGCGAGGGGGCGGTGAAGTCCGGGACCGCGGCGACGACGGCGGCGACGTACTGCTGGGTTTCCCGGTAGGGCGGGATGCCGTGCGCGGCTTGGACGGCGTGCCAGCCCGCGTTGTAGCCCGCGAGCGCGAGCTGCCACGGGTCGGCGGTGAGGCCGGAGTCGCGGGCCTGGCGGATCAGCGAGCACATCATCCGTCCCTGGGCGTCGATCGCGTCGGCCGGATCGAACGGGCTGCTCACCCCGTTGCCGTCGGTGTCCCGGCCCCAGGTGCGCCAGGTGTCCGGAACGAACTGGGCGATGCCCTGGGCGCCCGCCGCGCTCTGGGCGTTGGGGTCGAAGCCGCTCTCCCGGTGGAGCTGGGCGGCGAGCCGGGGGGACGTCAGGCCCTGGTCGCAGGCCCCGGCGGCGCGCTCGATCATCGGACCGTACGGCGCCGGGACGCTGCCCGGCCGAAGCGCGCTGCCGTACGGTCCGCGCCCCGGGGCGCTCGCTGCGGCGGGTACGTCGGTGGCGGCCGCCAGCAGCACCAGGGCGAGCAGTCCGGCGGGTGCGGCGACCGCGCCGCCCGCCAGCAGGATCGTCCGTTTGGGCACAGTCCAGGTCCCCCGATCGTGTGGCACCCGTCGGCGTGTCAGGTACGGACCGGCCGGGCAGGTCGGCGTGGATCGTGGCAGAGGTGTGCTCCGGGAGCTGCCTGCCGCACCGCCGGAGTCGGCCGACCTGCCGGCCGGGCAGGTGCCCGGAGCGGCCGGAGACGAGGACTCGCAGGCGGCGACGCCGCAGGTGGGCCGCTGCCTCGACGGCCGACATCACCTCCGGCCGGCCGTCGAGGCAGCGAGGACAGGGCCGCATTCCGGCCCCGGCCCCGAAGTCGGTGGTGTCGTACGGCACCGGCATACCCCTGGTCACGATCCGCTCCAAGTCGATCGCCGAGTGTAAACAGAGCTGGTCGTCACTGTGCTAGACAGTGCGGCTACGGCCAGTGATGGCCATGAACTGGCATCGAACTGGCATCGCTGAACATCGGTCAGGTGGGAGGGAGTGAACATCGGTGGGCAGGTCCGCGCCCGTGGCCGGGCTGCACGTCGGCGCCCGGCTCGTCGTCCCGGTCCTGGGGGCGGCGGCCGGCAGCGGCCGGAGCACCGTGGCCCTGCTTGCCGCGGCCGGACTGGCCCGCCTCGCCTCGACGGTGGTGCTCGACAGCGCGTCGACCGCGTCGTCGCCGTGGCGCCGCTGGCCGCTGGCCGGCGGCGCCGGGCTCGCCTCCGTACCCGTCGACCGGCCTCTGAGCACCGGTCAGGTCCGCTCCGCCGCCTCGTCCTGCCTCGACGGCCGGGTCCAGGTGCTCACCGACCGCAGGCCATGGTCGGAACCGCCGCTCGCCCTGCCCTCGGCGCCGTCGGCATGGCCGGCTCTGGCAGGGGCCGGCGGCTGGCAGGTGAGCGTGGTGGACACGGCGCTGACCGTCGCGGACGACCTCGGTGACGCCGGGGTCCACTCGCGCACCGCCCAGTGGATGCTGCTGGAGGGGGCGGTGCCGGTGATCTGCTCGCCGACGTCGCGGGAGGGCCTGGAGGCGGCCGCCGTCGCGATCGCCGCAGCCGAGGCCGCGTCCCTTCCGCTTCAGCGGTGCGTGCTGGCGCTGGTCGGCATGGCCAACGGGATGCCGCGGCAGTGCCGCGCGGTCGCCACCATGCTCGCGCCCCGGGTCGGTGCGGTGGTGCGGGTGCCGCACTGCCCGGCCTGGCGGGCGCACGCCCTGCGGACCGACCGGCTCAGCCGCCGGTTCGAGGCGGCCGGCACCGGGCTCGCCGACACCCTGATCACCACGGCCGAGAGGTCCTGGGGCCCGCTGCGGGCCCCGGCCGGGACGGCCGCCACCTCGGAGGATCCCTCACATGACGACCTCTACGTCGCTGCTGGCAGCCCGGCTGACCACCTTGCCGCTCAATGACCCCACCACCGCCCCGAACGGGTCGTTCTACGACGTCGGGAAGGGCTTCAAGCCGGAGATCCCGTCCGGGGAGGTCGGCAGCGCGCTCACCACGATCGTCAACTGGACCATGGGCATCTGCCTGGTTCTCGTGGTGGCCGCGCTCTGCGCGTGCGCCGCGATGGACAGCTTCGGGTCCATGTCCGACCGACCCGAGATCAGTGCGCGGGGCAAGGCGGGTATGCCGAAGTGCTTCCGCGGGGCTGTGATCATCGGACTGGCGTGGCCGATCGTCTGGCTCGGCGCGAGCCTGAAGGGCTGACGAGTGGACTCCGTCGAGCTCCGCCGACGCCGGGCCCTGCGCACGCTCGTCACCGGGGCGGCCCTGGCGGCGGCCGCCGCCGCGGGCGCGGTCGCGGTCCTGATCTGGCAGGCCGAACCCGGACCGCAGGGCGGTACTGCCGCCCCCGCCAGCGTTTCGGCAGCCGACGCGCCGCCGTCCGCGAGCCCGTCCACGGTAGTGGCGGCGGTGCCGCTGCCCGCGCCCGCGCGGGTCGAGAAGGGCATCCCGATCGGCTACCCCCACACCCTGGCCGGTGCCGTGTCCGCGGCCGCCCACTACACCGAGGCCCGCGACCTGCTGAGCCCTGACGCGGTGCCCGACCAGATGATGGTGATGGCCCGCAAGGGCGAGGACTTCTTCAAGCTGACCTCGCTGGCGATCGCGGACGCCCGGGACTGGCGACGCCTGCTCGGCCTCCCCGAGGCCGGAGGCAGCACCGGATCGGACTTCATCGCCTTCCAGGTCCGTGCCTACCAGACCGAATCCGTGAGCGCCGACGCCGTCGACGTGTGGCTGCTGACCACCCAGACACCCACCGTCGGCGGCATCCAGCACGGCACTGGTGTCTTCGCCGTCGCCGCCCCGGTGGTCTGGGACGGCGACGACTGGCGGCTCACCTCGAAGACGATGCGCGAGACCCCGGTGGTGGCCCAGCCAGGCACAGCGCAGGCCGACGCGGCCGGCTGGAGGCCCGTTGCCTACCAGCACTAACGGCCTGCGGCGCGCGGTGCTGGTCCTGGTGCTCGTCCTGGCCGCACTGGGCGGGCCCGCCGCCGCGTTCGCCGCCGCGCCCCCGCCGGTTCCCGTCCCGGGCGCCACCACCGGAACACCCTGCCCCGCCCACACCAGGCCCGTAGGGCAACCCGAGAAGCTGACCCCCACCGGTCTGCAACCGAAGCCACCGGCCGAACAGATGGACGCGCGCGGCGGCTGTGTACCACTGGACGAGGACGGCTGCCGGGCCCTCGGATTGAGCGACCACCCGCTCTCGACCTGCGTGTACGCGACCTACAAGCACAAGTACTGCGACGCCGACGTCCTGCCCCTGCCCGGGATGGAGGTGTACTGCGAGAACGCCGACAGGGAGATGACCGCCTGGTGCAAGAAGAACCCGGGCGTGGCCCACTGCGAAGCCGAATCCAAGAGCGGCCTCGCCGCCCTGAAGAACCCCGGCGCCGCGATCGCCGACGAGGGGACCAGCCGCCTCGCGCGCACCTTCGCCAGCGCGGCGAAGTGGGTGCTCGGGGAGATGGCCAAGGCGGTCCTGGAGGGGTCCGTCGTCGACCTGGACGCGGACGGGATCTCGGACACCCTCGCCCTGATGCTCCAGCTGTCCGCCGTCATCGCCACGATCCTGCTGTGCGTGGAGGTCACCCGCACCTGTGTCTCGCACGAGGGCAAGGGGATCGCCACGGCGGTCACGGGCCTGGTCGAGTGGGGGCTGAGCTGCGCGGCCATGTACACCGTCACCCAGACCCTGATCTGGGCCGCCGACGACGTCTCCAACTGGATGATCCGCTCCTCCGGCCTGACCACCGACCAGTTCGTCGCCCGTATCAGCGGCCTGTTCGCCGGGATGGACGCCGTCTCCGAAGTCGGTTGGCTGCTGGTGCTGGGCGTCGTCGGTTGCCTGGTCGCCGGGCTGATGTGGATCGAGTTCATCTTCCGGCACGACGCCCTCGACCTCCTCGTCGTGGCGTTCCCGGTGTCGGCGGCCGGGGCCATCAGCGAGTTCACCCGGCAGTGGGCGCCGACCGCCCGCAAGGCCGTGTACTCGATCGTCATGATCAAGCCGGTCGTCGTGATCACCTTGCTGATCGGGCAGGGCATGGTCGGCGCGGCCACCACCGTCACGGGTGTCGTCGGGGGCCTGCTGGTCGTCGGCGTCGGTGCCGTCGCCTGGCCGGTGACCGCCCGCTTCATGCCGTTCGCCGGCGGGGGTTCCAGCGGCGGGTCGGTCGCGAGCGGCATCATCGGCGCGGTCGGCGGCACCGCGGCCTCGGCGATCTGGGGCCGCGGCGGCGGGGTTCCCTCCGGGAGCGGCGCGGCGCCGCCGGGGCCGGCGCTGGCCAGGGCGGTGGAGTCGGACGACGCCGACCGGCGCAGGGCGGACGACGGCCGACGCTCCTCGGCGGGCCGCGCGGTGATGGCCGGGCTGATGGCCGCCCAGGGCGTGAAGGCGGGCACCGAGCTGGCCTCCGGCGGTCTGGACGCGATGGCCGCGCACGCCGGGCTCGGCTCCGGGCGCGACATGGGCGGTTCCGTCAACCTCCCGCCCAGCCGTTCCGGCGAGGCCTCCGCGCCGGCCGGGTCGCCGGGCACCGCAAGGGCCCCGGCCGCTGCCGCGCCCCGTCCGGCCCCCGCTGCCCGGTCCTCGACCGCACACTCCGGCGCGGCTGCGGCGCCGCCCGTTCCGGCTCCCGGTACGCCGCGCACGGCCCCGGTGCGCCCGGCGGGCGCACCCGCGCCGCCGGCTGCCCCACAGCCGGTCGCGACGGACGTCCCGACGGCCGCCGCCCACCCGACCCCGGCACCGGTCCCGCCCCTGCCGGCCGACCCGCCATCAGGAGGTGAGGGGCCGTGACGTCCCCCGAGGAGCCGGCGACGTACGGCGGCTGGCAGCGCGAGCGCAGCCCGTACCTGGGCGAGCTGAGCCTGAGCGGACTGGTGACGGTCGCCGGTGCGGGCCTGGTCGCGATGCTGCCGGTCTACACCCACGCGTGGGCGGGCGAGATCGTCGCCGTGCCGGTCGCGCTGCTGCTGCTCGCGGCGGTCTACCTGCGGGTGTACGGCCTGACCGCGGCGGAGTGGGCGGTACTCACGGTCCGATTCCAGATTGCTGTCGTCAGGAGGCAGACGATGTTCTTCAGCGGCGTGTTCGCGCCCCGGCGAGCCGACGGGTCGCGACGCACGGACCTGCCCGGCGTGCTGGCCCGCCTGGAGTTCCTGACGGTGCCCACCGGGGCCGGCCGGGAGATCGGCGTCGTCCACGACCCGCTGCAGGGCCACTACTCGGCGATCATGGAGGTGCGCTACCCCGGGATCGCGCTCGCCGACACGGCCCGGGTGAACGCCCGGGTCTCCGGCTGGGGCGGTTTCCTCCGGGGGCACTGCGTCGAGGGTGGGCCGATCGTGCGGATCTCGGTCACCGACCGGTCCGCTCCCGAGGACGGCACCGCGCTGATGGCGTGGACGACCGGCCACCTCGACCGGGGTGCGCCCGCCGCAGCCCACGACCTGGTCACCGCTCTCGCCGCCGAGGCGGCGCCCGCGGCGTCCACCCGCCGCACCTACCTGACCGTCACCCTGGCCGCGTCCCGGGTCCGCCAGGACATCAGGAGCTCGGGCGGCGGCACCCTGGGGGCGACCGCCGTCCTGGTGCGCGAGCTGCTCGCGATGCAGGGTGCGATCGCCGCCGCCGACCTGCAGGTCGTCGCCACGCTGACCGTCGGCCAGATCACCGAGGTGATCCGCACCGCCTACGACCCGGGCGAGGTGCCCGTGCTCGCCGCCCACGCGGCGGCCGCCTGCGCACCCGGATGGGCCGGCACACCGCCGGGCGTGGACGGGTCGGCCGCCGGCCCCGCCGCGGCCGAGCAGCACTGGAGCCGCTACCGGCACGACAGCGGCGTGTCGGCGAGCTTCGAGGTCTACGGCTGGCCCGAGGGCCGGGTGTACGCGAGTGTGCTGACTCCGCTGATGAGCCCCTCCGGCAACGCCCGGCGGAGTGTCTCGCTCACCTACGAGTGTCTCGGTGCCCGCACCGCCCGGGCCACGCTGAGCCGCGAGCGCACCAAGGCCGACGTCAAGCGCCGGGTACGCGCACGGGGTGGGCGGATCGAGTCCCTGGACGAGCGCAAGGCGCTGGTCGACACCCAGGACCAGGACCACGCCCGCACGGCCGGCCACGGCATCGCGCGCTTCACCGGCGTGGTCACCGTGACGGTCGACGAGCCCGACGAGCTGCCGCTGGCGACCGCCCGGCTGAAGCGCGACGCGTACACCTCCGGCCTGCGCCTGCGCGAGCTCTATGCCGCGCAGGACTCGGGTTTCGCGGCGACGCTGCCGCTCGGGCTGGGTCTGCCGGTCAAGCGGCGGGCGGTGATCTGATGGGCCGCCTGAGCGACTGGATGCGTCGCGGGGACACCGATCTGAGCTCGATCGGCCTGCCGGACGTCCTGACGACCGGGCCGGCGCCGGTTCCCGCCCAGCGCGGACGGCGGGCACCACGGCGCCCGGCCGCCGCACCGCCGACGCCGCTCCTGGGGTGGCCAGGCCCCCACGCCGGAAGGGCCGTACGGGTCGCGGCCCCCGAGGTCCACCGCTGCGACACCCACAACGTCTCCGGCCTCTACCCCTTCGGGGGCGGCTCGGCCCTGCCTCCGGTCGGCGCCTACATCGGCCACGACGTCCTGACCGGCCGGCAGTTCTCCATGCACCCGGGCGCATGGGTCCAGCACAAGATCGTCTCCAACCCCGCCGTCCTGGTCACCGGCACCATGGGAGCCGGGAAGAGCGCGCTCATCAAGGCCCTGTCCACACGGCTGGCGGCGTTCGGCGTGAAGGTCCTGATCGCCGGTGACGTGAAGGGCGAGTACGGGCGGGTGTGCCGCTGGCTGGGGTGCGAGCCGCTGGAGCTCGGCCCCGGGCTGCCCGGGCGCATCAACCCCTTGGACGCCGGCTCGCTCGGCGACGGCCTGGAGCGCGTCACCGACCCGGTGGAGTGGCGTGAGCGCCTCACGGAGATCCACCGGCGCCGCCTGAGCCTGCTGTGCACGCTGCTGGAGCTGCAGATGCGCCGCCCGCTGACGCCGGAGGAGACGGAGGCGATCTCCGCCGCGATCAAGGAGGTCACCGGCCAGCTGAGGGGCACCACCGTCCTGGCCACCCCGACCCTGCGCGCCGTGCACGCCGCCCTGCGCGACCCGAGCACCGAGATGGCGCGCGAGCTGCGGATCCGGGGCGAGGACATCCAGGCCACCCGGGAGGCGACCAGGGCGTCCCGGGCCGCGCTGGCCACCATGCTCGACGGGCACGTCGGCGACCTGTTCAGCACCGCGGAGACCTCCCCCAGCCGCATCGACTGGTCGGCGCCGATGGTCAGCATCGACATCTCCCGCACCCGCGCCTACGGCGACGAGACCGTCGCCATGATCATGATGTGCATCTCCAGCTGGACCCAGGCCGCGATCGACCAGCCCGACGGGCCCCAACGCCTGGTCGTCAGGGACGAGCTGTGGCGGGCGCTCCAGGTCGGCGGCGCCACGGTGATCCGCAAGCTGGACAGCGACCTGCGCCTGCACCGGGCCGACGGAGTGTTCGACCTCGCCGCCACCCACAGGTTGAGCGACTTCGAGGCGGTCGGCGCGGCCGGGAGCGAGGCGGCGATGATCGCCCAGCACATGGTCTCCTCGTTCGACACGAAGATCACGATGGCTCAGGACGCCAAGGCCCTGGGGCCGATCCGGGACGCGGTCGGTCTCACCGACCCGCAGGTCGAGCTCATCTCCGGCTGGGGCCGCGCGCACGCCGGCCGGGGCCTGTGGATGCCCGGCCGCTCCGGCGCCTTCCCGGTCCAGCTCCACCTCACCGAGAAGGAGAAGGAGCTGTACCACACGGACGAGCGGATGGCCCTGTGACGGGCGACCAGCGCTCCGAGCCGACCTGGGCCGCGACCGTGCTCGGCGCCGCGGTGCTGTGGCTGCTGGCCTCCGGCCTGATCGCCGCCCGGGCCGCCGCCCTGCTCACCGGGACCTCCTGCCGCCTGGTCGGCGGCGCCGGCCTCGCCGCCGTCACCTGGCCGCTGCGCGGCCCGGCCGCGGCCTTCGCCCCGGCACCGCCGGGCTGGCTGTGGTGGCCGCTGCTGATGCTGATCTGGGCCGGCCCGGTCGCGGGCGGGACGTGGCTGTGGATGCGCCGCGGCACCGACCCCGGCGCGGACGGCGCCCGCTGGGGCGGCCGGGCGACCGAACGCCGGCTCCGGGTGCCCGAGGAGCCCGACCGGCGTCGCAACCGCATGGCCTTCGGCCGCAGCAGGGCCCGCCGGAACTGGATCCTCGCCGCCAAGGAGAACATCTCCGCGACCGTGTTCGGCCTGCCCGGCAGCAGCAAGACCACCGGACTGGTGCTGCCGATCGCCGCCGAGTGGTACGGCCCCTGCGTGATGACCACCGTCAAGGCCGCCGACCTCGACGTGGTGTACGCACGGCGGGCGGCCCTGGGCCCGATGTACGTCGTCGCCCCGGCCGGCCTGCCCGACCGCCCGACCGCCCGCTGGTCCCCTGTCGACTACTGCGCGGACGCCAAGGCCGCCGACCGGATGGCCACCTGGCTGGCCGACGCCGCCTCCACCGCCGGCGATCCGCGGTCCGGCCCCTGGGTCGACCAGGCCAAGGCCGTCGTCAAGGGCGTGCTGCTGGCCGCCAACCTCGCCGGCGGGGACATCACCACGTTCCGGCGCTGGCTCGCGCTCGCCGAGGACGCCGTGGACGAGGTCCGCGAGATCCTGGTCGACGGCGGCCACCCGGACGTCGCGGACGACTACGCCGCCGCGTTCGCCCTGCACCCCGACGGCGTCGGGAGCATCAAGTTCACCCTGAGCGTGATCACCAAGGTCTACGCGGACGAGGAGGTCCGGGCCACCGCCGCGGCCAGCGACTTCACCGCCGAGGAGGTCCTCGACCGGTGCGGCACCGTCTGCCTGATCGCCAGCGAGGCCGACGGCGAGCGGTTCGCGCCGCTGCTGACCGCGATCACCGCGAGCATCGTGCACGCCGCCCAGGCCCGCTACCAGCGCACCGGCCGCCCCCTCGACCCCGCGCTCGGCCTCGTCATCGACGAGGCCGGCAACTGCTTCCGCTACAAGGCCCTGCCGAGACTGCTGACCGTCGGACGCGGCATCGGCATCACCGTGCTGACCGTGTGGCACGACCTCAGCCAGCTGATCGGCGTGCTCGGCCGGGAGGCCGCCAACACCGTCATGAACGCCTCCGGCCTGCGCATGCTGCTGCCCGGCAACGCCGACCCCGAGACGCTGAAGGCCTTCACCAACCTGCTCGGCCGGGCCCTGGTGACGAGGAGGTCGACCAGCAGGGGAGGCGGCGGCAGCTCCACCTCCGAGCAGCTGGTCGAGACCGACCTCGCGCCCACCCACGTGCTGAGGGAGCTGCCCGACTTCACCGCCATCGCCGTCTACGGCAACCAGCGCCCGGTGCGGGTGAGGCTCCGCCGCACCTACGCCGACCCGGACCTGATCGGGCTCCTGGCCGGGAAACCCGAGCCGACGGCCGCGGCGGGCCCCGCGCCGGTGGTGGTCCCGCCGGGGCCGCAGCATTCACCCACGACACCCCCGGTCCCGCTGACCAAGTCCTGAGGAGAGCACCCCGTGTCCGAGACCTGCACCGACCTGACCGACGACGGCCTGGACCCGGCCGATCCGTGGACGGACGTCCCCGAGCCCGACCCCGCGCCCGTGCCGCGGATCGTCCTGCGCGACATGGAGCCGGAGGAACGGCGCTCCCGGCTGGAGGAGCTCGGGCACTGGCTGCGCTGGCTGGTGGAGGTCAACCCGGAGGCCCGGGCTTCGGTACCGCCCTGCTGGCACCGGCACGAGGACGTCATCGAGGTCCTCCTCGCGCTGCAGATCGGATGGGTCCGCTCCTACACCTGCCCCAGCCCGGGCCGCGACACCGCCGAGGCGGACTGGCTGATCACGGCGAACAACCTCCTCCCGACCACCCGCCGGCCGAAGTGCACCAACGGGCACGCCGACCCGGTCGCCCGGCCCTGGGGCGGGCCGGACGAGGAGACTCTGCGGCAGTGGCTGGAGGAGCCCGGCGGCCTCGGCACCCGCGAGCGCGAGCACCCCAGCCCGGCCCTGGCGGCGGAGCTGAGCAGCGACGAGCCGCCGCTGTAGTGCGCCGGATCCGACGCCGCTCTGCCCGCCCGCCGAAATCCGGTGGAAGCCGACCGATTCCGAGGAGGACCTGATGCCACCCGAGCCCGCCGAACCCGACACGGGAGCACGGGACCGGCGCACGCCGCAGGACGCCGCGGCCGACGGCCCCACCCCACCACCGTCCACGACCGGCGGGACGATCCGGGGGCCCGCCTCCGCCCAGCCGGGCCCTGCGGCTCAGCAGCCGCCCGCTGAGCCGCCCTACAGCGTCCTCGGCGACCCGGCGTACGAGGTCGTCGAGTCCCGGCGGGTCGGCGAGAGCACCTACGTGCGCGCCTTCCGGCGCGGAACCGAGGAGGAGTCCCTCTGGGTCCACCGCGGCGAGGAGTCCGAGGAGCTCATGACCAGCGGCGGGGCGTTCCGGCCCCATGACGCCTACCGCGCGATGACCGGACCGAACGCCCCGACCTCGCTCTACGAACAGCTCGTCAAGGAAGGCGACCTCTGGGACGTCCAGGTCCGCGACAACGAGAGGTGGGAACGCGAACGCGAGCGGGCCGAGGCCGAGGCGGCCCTGCACAGCCTGAACGCGGGGCCCGACGACCGCACGGCCCAGGCCGAGGCCGAGGCCGAGGCCGAGGCCGACGGCATGGCCCGGGCCGAGGACGACGGGGCCACTGCCGCGAAGTCCCGTTCCTCCGACGACGGGTGGCTGTCCGACGCGCTGGCGCTCACCGCCGACATGCCGCCGGAACAGGCCGCGCTCCTGCGGGAGCGCCTCGGTGTGCTGACCGCGGCCCTCCCGAACGTCCGGCACGAGCCCGCCCCGGACCACGCGGCGCATGCCGGGCTCCCGCCCGAGCAGGCCCTCGCCGAACTCACCTCCGCCATCGAGACCGTACGGGCCCGCGCGGAGTGGTGGCTGGCGCTGCCCCAGTGGGCACAGGTCCGGTCGGTCCAGGCGGCGGCCGTCGGGGCCTGGGCCGCCGTCAAGGAGGCCGTCGGGCAGCAGACCGTGCTCGCCGACGGCGAGTACCGGGCGACCCGGCTCCTGCGGGGGATCTGCGCCGCGGCCTGCCGGTCGGTCGCCCGCCTCGCGGCCGACCTCGCCCACGATCTCACCACCCGCGGCTACGGCGGCACGCCCGCCTGGACCGCGCTGCGCGCCCTGTCCCGGCGGGCCGGAACGCTGGCCGCACGGGTCCTCGGCCGTCCCGTCGACCGTGCCACCGCCCGACGCCTGGCCGCGCTCGACGCCGAGGTCGCGGCGGTGGCCGAGGCGGAGCGGGCCGACCGGCGCGCGGTGCTGGCCGACGGGGCCGACCGGGTCGCCGCGGCCTTCGCGGCCTGGGCCGGCACACCGATGGGCCGCCGGCTGGCGCGCTCCGCCCACCCGCGCGTCGCCGCGCTCCGCAGGGCCTGCCAGGGGATCCCACGCCCCGGCGTCGAACCGGCGTCGGTGGCGCGCGCCTACGCCCGGCTGGCGAGGGCGGCCCGCGCCCTGGCCGACGCCGCCCGCGCCGCGCGCCGGTTCCGCAGCGCCGACGTGGCGGTGCTGGACGCCGTCACGCGGGCCGCGGACGAGCACACCCGCCGGGTCGCGCCCGCCGCCGGCCTCACCCCGCCCCCGCCCGCCGTCCGGCACGCCCCGTACGCGACCAGGCAGGGCGCGAGCGGCGGCTCCATGCTGGTCGCGGACGCGCTCAGCGCGTGGACGGCGACCGAGATGGGCGGCCACCTGCACGGCTCCCGGCACCCCCGGGTGGCCGCGTTGAGGGCGTCCTGGAGGAGCCTTCCCCCGGTCGATCTCCCTGGCGGCCCCGCCGTGGGAGCCCGGGCCTTCCACCAGGTCGCGGAGAGGGCGAGGGCCCTCACCGAAGCCGCTCGCGCCGGCGGCCGCTTCCGGCCCGGCGACCTCGCCGCCCTGGACGCCCTCGCCCTGGCCGCCGCCGTCCACGCGGGCCGACTGGCCGCCACCGCCGGCACTTCGCTGCCCTCCGGGGCCGGCACGCCGGCGACGCCGGCGCACCGGGCGGCGGCGCTGCGGCTCGCCGAACCCTTGCAGCAGGGCACGTCGCCCTCGGCGAGGCCGAGCGCTCCTTCCTGGAGCTGATCCGGCTTGTCCACCAGCACCGCGGCCTGGAGCGCACCGCCCTGCTGGAGCAGGCTGCCCGCATCCCGGGCCTGTACGTCCCTGGGAGGACATCTCATTTGGGGCCTACGAAGGCTGCACGTGTGACGATCATGGAGCGTCTCGTCCCGGACGAGTTGTGGGAGTTGTTCCAGTCGGTGGTGCCGGCGGCGCCGACCCGCCCCCAGGGCGGTGGTCGGCGCCGCTACGGCGACCGGGAGGTGTTGGCGGCGATCGTGTTCGTGGCGACGTCGGGGTGCACGTGGGCTCAGCTGCCGCCCTGTTTCGGCCCGTCCGGGCCTACCGCCCATCGGCGCTTCACCGAGTGGAGCAGGGCCCGGGTGTGGGCCAAGCTCCACCGGGTCGTCCTGGACGAACTCGGCGCGCACGGCGAGCTGGACTGGTCGAGGTGCGCGGTCGATTCGGTGAACATGCGGGCCCTGAAAAGAGGGAGCTGACGGGTCCGAATCCTGTGGATCGGGGCAAGTACGGGTCGAAGATCCACCTGCTCACCGAACGCACCGGTTCACCCCTGTCGCTCGCGATCTCCGGGGCGAATGTCCACGACAGCCAGGCCCTGATCCCGCTCGTCGACGCGATCCCGCCAATTCGCTCGCGACGCGGCCCGAGACGGCGCAGACCCGGCAAGCTGCACGGCGACAAAGCCTACGACCACCGCTTCCTCCGCGCCTTCCTGCGCCGTCGGCGGATACCAGCCCGCATCGCCCGCCGCGGGATCGAGACCTCCAACCGCCTCGGCCGGCACCGCCGGGTGATCGAGCGCACCGTCGCCTGGCTCGGCGGCTTCCGCCGGCTCCACCGCCGCTACGAACGCAAGGCCGACCACTTCGCCGCCTTCGCCAGCATCGCAGCAGCCATCATCTGCACCCGCAGATTCTCTGAATGAGATGTCCTCTCAGCCCCAGTTCTGCAGCTGCTGGAGCAGGTCGGCGTCGCCCTCCATCCTCAGCGAGCCGGCTGGGATGCGCATGTACATGAGCAGGGCCATCTCACTCGCCGTGCCGTAGATGGCGGCGGTGGGCTTGCTCTCGGCGGCCTCCGCCGCAGTGAGCCGGGTGAAGCGGGAACCGGCGGCGTCCACCGTCTGGCGCCAGGAGCCAGCCTCGGCCGCGTGGTAGTCCATGGTGGCGGGCTCGCCCGGCCACGGGACCGTGACGGTGCAGACGGTGGCGAGGAACTCCTCGATGGCGTCGACCGCCTCGGTCGTCGGCAGCTCCTGCGGGGTACCGGAGGCCAGCTGGGCGTCGTAGGTGTGGATCAGCGACTCCGGGACGCGGCGGCGGGCCACGGCGGCCACCGTGTGCGGCGAGGCCAGCGGCTCCCACCAGGCCCAGCAGCCCCGGTCCGGGCCGGCCTCGCGCAGAGCAGTGAGCAGCTGCTCCGTCGAGTCGGCCAGCCAGGCTATGAGGGCCTCGCGCTCCCTGGGCGCCGCCAGCCCGTCCTTGCTCGGCCGCTCGTCGCCCGGCGCGGTGTTCCGCACGATGTAGGCCCAGAAGCGGTCCCCCTCACTGAGGTGGTTCGCCAGGTCGTACAGCGTCCAGCCCGGGCAGGACGGGACGTCGGCGTCGAGGCTGGGGGCCGCGGCGACGGCGGCGCGGAACGCGGCGGACCGCTCGTCAATCATCCGCAGCAGGACGGGAAAGGAGAGATGCTCAGTCACGCAGACCTTGTATCACCCGGACCGGAACTCTCGCACTCGATTTAGGCCCCAAATGAGATGTCCTCCAAGTGCTGTGACCGGGGCGGTCCACCGTGATCGGAAGGCGGCGAACGGGACGAGCGCACGCGCAACGGCTGGTATTACTGGGGCATGCAGGAAGAGACGGCACGCTCCGCGATCGACACGTTCATCTCCGCGTTCAACGCCTCGGACGACAGCTATGTGACTGCCCTGCTCTCCCAGGCCCTGACCTCGGACGTGGTCTTCTGGGGGCCGTTGGGCCGCAGCGAAGGAATCGCGGCGGTCGAGCAGTTCGTGCTGGACATCCGGCGCCACCCGGCGGGGACCGGCACGATGGCGCGCTGCTCAGCGGTGGACATGCCTGACGAGTGGGCCCGGTACCAGTGGGTCTTCACCATGCCGGATGGAGGCCCCCGCCTGGCGGGAACGGACGTCGTCCATCTGCGGCGGAGCCTCATCGACCAGGTCATCGTCTTTGCGGGGGAGATCGACCCGTCCGCCTCCTGAGTCGTCCTTCTGTCGCTGTCCTTCTCGTGAACTTGTCCCTTTCCGGCCTGGACCACGACGCGCTCCACCGCGAGAGCGCGGCCAAGGCGCGCCTGTACGCCCGCCACGGCCTGCTGGCCGCCGACATCAAGGCGGCAGCTCACCGCCTCGATCGCGCCCGGCCGACCGGAGACCGGGCGCACGCCGCCCCGGTGCGCCGCCAGGGCCTGACCGTCCTGATCGACGCCCCGAGGCCGGACCGGATCGCCTGGTACCTGGCCGCGGGCTGCCCGGACGCGGTGCTCCGCCGCGCGGGGGTCCTGACCCGGGACGCGCAGGAGTACGGCGAGTTCACCGAGCACATCGCCACCCGCCTGTGCCACCTCGCCCCCTGGCACGGCCGGCCCGTCGTTCCCAACGGCACCCACCGGACCGCCGCGCAGGAGGCCACCGACCCGTGCGATCTGATCGAGCATCGCATCCGATCCGCCGTCCATGCCCCGGAGCCGCATGACCAGCAGCCCGAAGCCCACCGTCGACGCGGTGGTCCTCACCATGAACGATCGCCCCGAGGAGTTCCCGCGGGCGATGGCCTCGCTCCTCGCCCAGGAGGGGGTCGACCTGCGCGTGGTCATCGTCGGCAACGGCTGCGAACCGGACTACGTGCCCGACGGCGTCACCGTCGTCACCGTGCCGGAGAACCTCGGGATCCCCGAGGGCCGCAACGTCGGAGCCGACCGCCTCGCCGGGCCCGACGAGGCGGAGTTCCTCTTCTTCTTCGACAACGACGCCATCCTGCCCGAGCGCGATGTCCTGGCCCGGCTCGTCGAGCAGGCCCGCCACCACCCCGAGGCCGCCTATATCCAGCCGCGCATCGCCGACCCCGACACCGGCGTCACCGTGCGCCGCTGGGTGCCCCGGCTGCGGGCCGGCGATCCGAGCCGGCCCGGCACCGTCACCGCGATGGCCGAGGGCGTCGTGCTGATCCGCCGGGCGGACTTCGAGCGTGCCGGGCACTGGCCGGGCCGTTTCTTCCTGTACCACGAGGGCTTCGACCTCGCGATGAGGATCTGGGACCAGGGCCGCACCGGCTTCTACGCCCCGGAGATCATCGTCCACCACCCCGCCAGCGACCCCGCCCGCCACGCCCTCTACCTGCGCCTGGTCGCCCGCAACCGGGTCTGGGTCGCCTACCGTCGCCTGCCCGTACCGCTCGTCCCGATCTACATCACGTCCTGGATCGTCATCACGGCGATCCGCATGCGGCGCGACCGCACCGCGTTGCGCACCTGGTTCGCCGGGCTGCGGGAGGGGCTGCGCGGCGGGCACGGCGAGCGCCGGCCAATCTCGTGGGCGACGGTGTGGCGCCTGACCCGGGCGGGGCGTCCCCCGGTCCTGTGACCCCCGGCTCGCTCGTGTCCCAGCCCCGGATCCGTCGGTGATTCCGGTCTTCCGGTCCGGCCGTTGACGCCAGGGCTGCGGGACCGCTCACGCCCGGGCGGCCGCGAGCGGTCGGTCCCGCCAGGTCGTGGCCCCGCTGACGTGCGGCGTCACCCCGGGCGGCGCCGTGTCAGGGCGGCGGCGGTGAGGATCAGCTGGGCCGTCGTGTCCAGGGTGCTGTCGGGGCCGATGAGACCTCGTACGTGGGGTGGTCGCTCCTACGCGCTCCTGACCGTGGCTGCGTTCACATGAAGTGGTTCTGGCTCACTTCCGGAACGAGCCGGAACCGCTTCTCGTGGACAAAGCCACTACGGCCGGTACAAGGACGGGACACCGTCGTTCGGCAGGCGTTCGCGGCATCGGTGCACCGTCTGCGGACCACCCAGCCCGGCCTGCCGGCGCACGACGGTCTCCCGCTTCTCGGCCCGGCGCCGCTGGACGGCGGGCAGGCGTTCGGCCGCCTCGCGTCCGCGCTCGTCGACCGGCATCGCCGTACGCGCCCGCTGTTCGTCACGCAGGGCGTCGACCCGCAGGCGAAGGCGGCCGGCCCGGTCGCGGTACTCGCGGGCGGTGCGGTGGTGGTGCCGGGCGTCCTGGTCCGCGATTCGGCGCAGGTGGTCGCGGTAGGCCTCGGCGCGGCCGCCGATCCGTGCCCACAGGTCCAGTGCGGCGTCGACGCCGGCGAGGTCGCCGATGTCGGCGAGCGCCTGGGCGCGGACGATCCGGTGGTGGTGCTCGGCCTGGAGCAGGGCCTCGAACTCCGCCTGCCAGGTGCGCTGCAGCTCGACGAGGTCTTCGCGCTCCCCATCCCGGAGCGCGGGACGGCCGGACGGGTCGGCGGCGGCGAGTTCGGCGGCCAGGCGGGCCCGGCGCCGGGTCAGGTCGGCGAGTGCGGCGTCGGCCGCGCGCAGCCGGCCGTGGCCGGTGACACGGTCGACGAGCACCCGGACCTGCTGGTCGATGCGGCCGCCGGCGAGCATCCGGGCCTCGGCGCGGGCGGCACGGTCCTCGGCGTCGGCCACGGCCCGGTCCAGGCGCGCGGCGCGGTCGAGGACCGTCCGCAGGGCCGCGTCGAGTTCGGCGTCCGACCAGCCGCCGAACGGGCGTTCCCGCCAGGCCGGAACGCCGGCCTGGACAGGGCGCCGCCCGTCGGGACGCACGGCGGGACGCACGGCGGGCGGCCGCGCGCGAAGCCGTTCGGCGGCCCGGCCGCGGTCGGCGTCGGCCCTGGCCCGCAGACCGTTGGGGGCGGTGCGGGCCAGTCGCCGTTCGGCGGCGGCGAGCGCGTCGGCGGCCCGGCCGGCCAGGACGGTGTGCGCGTCCGCCCGGGTCTGCAGGGCGGCCGCGCGGGCGCGCTGGTCGTCGGTCGCGGCCGTCCGGCGGGCGGCCTCGGCGCGGACCTGGTCGTCGTCGGCCAGTTGCCGGGCGCGGGCGGCCAGGCGCCGGACCGCGTGGACTGCGGCCAGCGCGTCGGCGGCCTCGGCCGCTTCGGCGCGGGCGGCCCGTCCGCGTGCGGTGGCCCGCCGTCGTTGCTCCTCGTCGACGACGGTCGGGGCCGGACGGTTGCGCCAGGCGGTGATCGCCCGCTGGGCGAGGTCGTGGTCCGCGGCCTGGATCGGCTCCTCGGGACGGTCCCCGAGCGCCTGCTTCTCGTGTCCGTGGTCCCACAGGTCGCGGTAGGCGGCGACGAGCGCCGCCGCCCTGTCCCAGAGCGCGCGGTGGGGGTGGGCCGGGGCGGGTGCGGGGCCGAGTACGTCGAGCCAGGTGGGGCCGGTGGCGGCGAGTTCGGCGGCGTGCTGCTGCTCGTCGGGCAGGAGCTGGGCGGCACGCCACAGGCCGCGCTGCTCGGTACGCGCGGCGGCGGGGGCGTCACCGGTGGCCCGGGTGGCGTGGAAGCCGGCCAGGTCGCGCCAGGCAGCGGCGGCCGCGATCCGGTCGGCCCACGGGCGGGCCCGGTCGGCATCGGCGGGTTCGGGCCCGTAGGCGGCCGCCCAGCCGGTGCCGGTGTGGGCGTTCGCGCGGGCGCGGGCGGCGAGGCGTTCCGCCCGGACGGTGGCGTGGGCGGCGAGGTCGTGGGCGAGGGTGACGCGCCGGTCGCCGGGGTCGGCGTCGGGCAGCACCAGGCCCATCGCCTCCAACAGCGTGGCGCCGGGCCGGGCGCAGGGCGGGTCCCAGTAGGTCGGGGCGGTCGCGGGGCGGGGCGCGCCCTCGGGCAGGCGGAAGCGCTCACCGCGGTGTTCGACCAGGGCGTCGAGGCGGGCGACCACGATGGCGGCCAGGTCACGCAGCGGCCGGCCGGTGCCGTGGTCGGTCTCGTTGCCCCGATCGTCCGCCCAGGCGGCGCGCAGGAGCCGGTCGGTGTCGTGGCCGTCGTCGGCCAGGCGCGCGCAGCGGGCGCGCAGGGCGGGCCAGGCCTCGGCGGCGGCCAGACGGGAGGCGGCGCGGCCGCCGAGCAGTGCGGCGATCGCCTGCTGCGCGGCTTCGGCGTTGAGTTCGTCGAGGACGTGGACGAGGCGGCTGGTGGAGGTCGCGAGGGACTGGGCCTGCTCCTCCTGGCGGCGGGCGGTGGCGCTCGCGGAGAGCCGGGTGCCGTCCCGTTCGACGACGGCGTGCCAGATCTCGCGGGCGGTGCGCGGGTGGCCGGGTTCGCCGCTGTCCCCGTCGGGGGGCTCCTGGGTGATCAGGTAGGCGTGGTTGCCGTAGCGGCCGCGGGTGAGGGCCGGGTAGACGCCGTTGCGGTTCCAGCCGGTGTCGAGCAGGGCGCGGCCGACGTCGACGGTGACGCCCTGGCAGCGCGCGGAGGTGATCGCGTAGCCGAGGTCGACGGCGTCGGCGACGTAGGCCGGGGGCAGGGTGACGGTGCGGCGGGTCCGCTGGTGGCGCACGGTCAGGGAGCCGTCGGCGCCGACGGCCTCGACGGTCCAGGTGTCGCCGTTGCGCACCCACTGGCGCCGGTCGACGGTGGCGAGGCGGCGGTCGTTCACCCGGGTGACCACGATGTCGCCGGCGCCGGCGCGCCCGCGGGCGCCGAGGTCGGCCGTGCGCCGGTCGTCCACCAGGCCGCGGGCGATGCGGTCCTCACGGGCGAGGCGGGACAGCTCGGCGACGGCAGCGCCGGTGGCGGCGATCATGACGGAGGTCAGGCCGTCCTCGACGTCCCGCCGCCAGTCCTCGAAGAGCCGGCGCATGACCGGGGCGGCCGGGCCGCAGTGGATGCGCCCGCGCAGGTCGTACGCGTCGAAGGCGGCGCCGGCATCGCCGACGGACAGCCGGCGGGCCGCGTCGACCTCCCACTGGCGGACCGTGCCGCCCGGGTCGCGGAAACGGCGGACCTCGGTGAGGCGGACGACGGCGTCGGGGACGCTCTCCTCGATGTCGGCGAGCGCGCCGCCCGCTCCGGGCGAGCCGAGCTGGCGCGGGTCGCCGATCGGCAGCAGCCGCCCGCCGGCCTGCCGGACCTGGCCGAGCAGCGCGGCAAGATCGGGGGTGGAGGCCTGCCCGGACTCGTCGACGATGACGATCGTGCCGCTCTGGAGCGTCCAGTGGCGCAGGCCCCGCCCGTACCGTTCGGACATGGTCCGCCACCTGGCGATGTTCTCCGCCCGGATGCCCGCCTCGGCGGCGAGCAGGTCGGCCTGGACCTGGCCGCCGGCCAGCCCGATGACGGGGATCCGATGGGCATCCGCGACCTCCCGCACCAGACGCATGATCGTGGTCTTGCCGGTGCCGGCGGGGCCGACCACCCACGTGGCCCGGGTGTCCGCTCCGAAGATCCGGCGGACCGCCTCGCGCTGCTCGTCGGAGGGAGCGAAGCCACGCCCGCTCTCGCCGGCCGCGAGCACCCGGTCGACCTGCCCGGCCGTCAGGCGGTGCACCGGCACGGGGGTCGTGGACGCCTCGGCAAGGCCCCGCTCGGCGGCCCGGATGCCGTGGGAGGTCCACACCCGGGATCCGATCTCGGCGAACAGCGACGGACGGTCGTCGGAGCGGGCGTACCGGGCGGGCAGGGGGACCGCGTCGGGCGGGGTCAGCAGCTCGCACCGGACGGGGCTGAGGACGCCGTCGACGACCCGGACGAGGACCCGGTGGTAGTCCTCGCGCAGGTGGGCGCCGACCGCGGTGAGCCGGCGGCACGCCTCGGCCTCGACGTTGGCGCGCGTCCAGGTCGCGCGATGGCTCTCCAGCTCGGCGAGCACCGCGTCGATCGCCCTCGGAACAACCATCGGGTCGGGGCCCGGGGCGGGGTGGGTGGCGCAGGTACGGGCGGCGGCCCACAGCAGCTTGTCGGGACGCCTGATGCCGTACGCCTTGGCGCGGCGGCGCCACTGCCGGCGCTCGCCGTCGACGGTGGTCGCGGTCTTCGCCGGACGGGACCGGAGAGTGGCGGCCTGGGCCAGCTTGTACTGCTCGGCGCGCTCGGGCGCACGGCCCTCCCGGGCCGTGAACTCCGCGATCATCCCGGTGAGGGCCCGCTCGGTGGCCTCGCGGCGCTGGGAGAACCCGCGCACCGCGCCCAGGGACACCCCGAGGAACTCGCGCACCGGTCGCTTCGCGGGCCGGATGCTGTCCTGGCGCGCCCCCGCACGGATGCCGAACTCGGCATGCATCTCGCGCTCCAGCTCCGCGGTGTAGGCCTCCGAGAGGGCGACCGCGATCCGGTGCAGACGGCGCGCGTCCAGGGCCAGCCAGCGACCGTCCTCCACCCGCACCTTGCTGCTGATCGCCAAGTGCCGGTGATACGCCGGATCGCCCGCCCGGCTGCTGCGGTGGACGAACACGCAGGCAATGAAACCCTTGGCACGGACCTGCACCTGGGAGGCGGGCGTCGGGCCGGTCCGGGTGAGGCACGCCTCGCGCTCGACACGTTCGAAGATCCGCCCAAAGGCGCGCTCCTCGACGGCCTCCAGCCGGGCCCGCTCCTCGTCATCGGCGCACCCCCACAGCACGCTGAAGCTCTTCACCGGGGAGAACACCATCTCCCACCCGCACCGGGCGGTCCGGTTGCCCTCCTTCTCGGCCTTCGCCCGCAACTGGAGCAGCCGCTCCTCGGTGGCCCGCGGCTCGGCGGCGGCGTACCGCTCGTACAGCTCCTCGGCGCTCGGGTAACGGCTCCAGCGCCGGCCGAGCGGGCTCCCGTCGACCGGGCTCAGGGCGTCCTTGAACAGGGCGTCGGCGGCCTCCTGGGTGACCCGCCGGCCGGCGATGCCGAGCGCGGCCGCCTGCGCCCCGAGCCACACGCCGGGGGTGTCCCCGCCACCCTCCCAGTGGGCCGCCAGCGACCGCGCACCGGTCCTCACATCGTCGCCGGCGACGGTGGAGAGCAAATAGTCGATGCCGCTGCCCGCACTGATCGGGTGAAGGGTGATCACCGGCCGGCCCCGGCACCGTCCCGACGCACCGCAGCGCCGGCGACGTACCGGTCTCCCGGGCGGCCGACGGAGCAGGGCACCTGGCGCACTCCTTCGGGATCAACGGCGGATAGCAAGAGGTGTGCTGTTCTTGATCAGGCTAGTTGCCCGTCCGCTCTCGCTTCGGCATCTCGTCCGTGTCCGCTGCTCTTCGTCGATCGCCTCTCTCCCCTCCTGGTTGTCCCTCCGTCACCTTCCGATCTGCTCGTGATCGGGCACTTCCGGACCGCGTATTCCTTCTGCCGAGCGACGACGCGGGGCGGCTCACCCGAAGGTGCTGTACTCGGGCACGGTGGGACGCCAGGATCGCGCCATGACCTCACGCAGGAACGAGCAGATGATCGACCGGCGCGCCGCCCTGAAGCAGCGCCAGGATCAGGAACGCGAGAACCTCCGGCAGCGGCAGACCCGCCAGACCTCCGCCCTGACCGCGATCGACAGGGCCAAGGAGCGCGTCGAGCTGGCCCAGGGAGAGCTCGCCAGAGAGCTGGAAAAGGCCGTGCCGCTCTTCGACGGCGACATCGAGGAACTCGCGGAAACGGCCGGGATCCCCAAACGCGATGTGCAGGCCGCGCTGAAGGGACGGAAGGACATCTCCGCACGCATGGCGAAGCTCACCTTCCCCTCCCCCACAGCAGCCTCGGCGAGCGACGAAAGCCAGGACGCGGAACCCGAGCCGGCCGACGCCTGACCACCGCACCGGACGGTCCGCTGCTGTCCGCGCTTCTCACCGACCCCGGCGGCGCACTCGTGCGACGCCTCACCGCCCACGGCATCCCCAGCCGCCCGGGCCGCCGCTCTCGTGCAGCTCGCGCAGGACATGCCCCCGGCCGTCCTCGCCCCCATGCTCGGCCTCAACCTCATCACCTCACCCTCACGCGATCGCTCCCGGGCCGCGACCGACTGGACCGCCTACCTCCAGGCCCGGGCTGCGGCGTCATCACCTTCGCCGGGGCGATCCATCGGATCGACATGCGGTTCTGCTCGGGGAAGTGCCGATCCCGGGCCTACCGGCGGCGCGCTGCCCGCCGGGCCCGCCTCGCAGCGTGACGTCAAGCCGTTGCGGAAATCGGCGGGCTACCGGACGGTATGACGCCCGGACGTCACGTTCCAGGCCGTGTGGAACCAGAACTCTCCGGAGGTGGGCCCGTGTTCAACGCTGTACGTACTGTGATGACCTTCGCCGTCGACCCCGCGGTGTCGGCCCGGTGGTGGGGGCGGCGCCGGTCGGCACAGGTCAGACGGTCGCGGCCGGGGCGGGCTCGGTGGAACCGGCCTGCCGGTGCTCGTACCGCTCCTGGGCCAGCGCCTCCACCCGGTTGCGGAACGCCGACTCCGGCCCCGTGCCCCACTCGTGCATCATCACCAGCAGCTGGTTGAGTACCGTGTCGTACTCGACGAGCGTGCTGCTGCCCTCCGGGATCCGGCTCGCCAGCTGCGAGAGCCGCTCGTAGTCGCCGTCGGCCGTCAGTTTGGCCCTGAAGTTGGCGACGTACGTCGAGAGCTTGTCGCCCTTGGCGTAGTTCAGCTTGTTCCTGATCAGCGCGGTGTGCGATTCCGGGATGGTGGCGCTCTCCCGGGCGAGCAGTGCTTCGAGTTCGCCGATCCGGGCCGTCCGGTGCTTGGCCAGGGCGATGGCCTCCGCCTCGCTCATGCTCAGCGGGAGCATCAGCATGACCGCCGAGTTCCCGTACGTCCGGTGCGTGGCGACGTGCGTGAGCTCGTGGACCAGCGACCCCGTGCGCTCGACGGTCCCGTCCGGCTGGGTGAGCCCGTGCTTGACCGTGTAGGCCTGCCCCGCCGGCCCGCCGAGCTTGGCACCCGCGCCACCGGCCTCGAAGTTGACCTGGTCCGTGCCGGTCAGCACCTCGGTCAGGATCCGCTTCAGGGTGCCGTCCGTCAGCGTGTCGCGCAGCGCCTCGATCCGCGCCAGGTCCCGGCGGACGAGGTAGGCCTTCTGCTCCGGGGCCAGCGCGTGGACCGCCCGGCTCATGAGGTCCTGGACCAGGGCGCTGAGAACTCCGAGGTCCTTGCCGTCCGGCGTCGCCGCGTGCCTCGCGAGCAGGTCGTTCGCCTCCATGAGGTGGACGAACCCGCCGGACTCGCCGTCGCGCCGCTGGTAGCGCTCCAGGCAGTCGTAGATGGGCTGCTCCTGCCGGGCCTGGCGCATGGCGGTCTCGACGGCGACGTCCAGGGCCATCCCGTTCTTCTCGGTGGCCGCCTCGTTCATGAGATCGAAGGTCGCGTTCTTGCGCGGGCCGTCCTTCAGTTCCTCCTGGGCCTTGAGGCACAGTTGGACGATCGCCTCCAGTTGCTGCGAGCGGACGGAGAACTGCTGTTCCGGAATCGCGTGGAACCGCTCCAGCGCCGCGTCCAGCTTCTTCAGCGCACCGGGACGGATGCTCTTCTTCACAGAGCTCCGCTGCTTGAAGGCCTCCACGCTCATCAGACGGGCGATCGGCAGGGCCTCCGAGGGCCGGCTCCCCCGTTCGGGGGCCGGCACCGCCGAGGCCGGCGCCACCGTGGCCATCCCGCCCCCCGCCATCACCCGCCGGGCGTTGGCCTCGGCTTCGCGTTCGAAGCGGTCGGAGGGGTCGGACACCCGCAGGCCCGCGCCGTTGTCCGTGCCCGCGACCGGACCCCGGCGCTGCTGGATGACGTGCGTCAACTCGTGGGCCAGGGTGTGCTTGTCGCCGCCACCGTCACCGAGCACCACATGGTGGCCGCTGGTGTACGCACTGGCGCCGACCTCGGCGGCGGAGGCCTTGGCGGCGCTGTCGTCATGGATCCGGACGTCGGAGAAGTCGGCGCCGAAGCGGTTCTCCATCTCGGTGCGGGTCGCACCGTCGAGCGGCCGACCGCCGGTCCGCAGGACCTCGAACACGGTGGAGCGCTGCACCGCGAACCGTGCCGACTCCCCCTGTGCGAGGTGCCCGGCGTGCAGCACCCCGCCCCGGCGCATCATCTGCACGACGGCGGCGTTCCCGACCGAGGCCTGGAGCGCGAGCAGGCTCCGCCCGGTTGCCGGAATCTCTCCCGCCGGCCGCTTGGACGCAGCCGTACGCTGCGCCGCCTGCAGTCCGGCCCGCTGGTCGTCGCGTTCCTGTGCTCGCACTGCCGCTCCTGACCCCGGGTGGCGACGACGTGGCCGGGTCGCCACGGTGGCCACCGCACACTCACGGCCCAGGATCCCACCCGGCTCGCCCCGCAAGGACGGCCGTACCCCAAAGGGCACCGAACTCTGCCCGAAAGCCCCTCGCCCGCCGGGCCGCACCACTTCCTCAGCCGCCGACTTCGGCCGGCTCTCCGGAACGACCGCCTACGGCGGGAGCGGGTCGGCCGGGGGCGGCGACCGTCACGCCCGGCCGGTCGAACCTGCCGTCCACCGGTCGGTGGACGGCACGGGTGGGGCTACCGGCAGCGGGTCCGGTTCGGGCGCGCGGGCCGCCTGCCAACTCGCCGACGGGACACTTCCGTGGTTTGCCGACGAATCACCTCACAATGGGTCGCGACTCGACTACGAGAGGCGACATCATGCCGATGATCCTCATCAAGGGCAGCTACCTGATCAAGGGCTTCGAACCGGACGGCGACACCATCCGCTTCCTCCCCGACGACCTCACCCTCTGGTCCAAGGTCCCCGGCGGGGTCAAGGTGAAGGACGGTGGCGCCAGCTTGCGGCTGGACGGGATCGACGCCCTGGAGACGCACTACCAGGGCGTCGGTCCCGAGTTCGCCCACCAGCCGCTCGACCTGGGCGCCCACGCCGCCCGGGATGTCCTGCTGGCCTGGCTGGGCTTCACCGACGTCCAGCGGGGAGGGGACGAGAAGGTCACCTCCGCCACCCCGGAGACCGTCTCCGGGTACATCCTCGCCAGCGGCGCCGACAAATTCGGCCGCTGCGTCGCGTTGGTCGGCAGGGGCACGCCGGACCCGGACGCCGCGAGCGGAACGTCGGTCATGGTCACCGTCCCGATGCTGCACCAGACCGCCAACCACGAACTGCTGTCCCGTGGCCTGGTCTACCCGACGTTCTTCTCGAACCTGCCGGAGGAACTGCGCCTCGACATGGCCGCCACCGCCCGACAGGCACGGGCCATGAAGGCGCCCGACAGCGTCTGGGCCAACGACGTCACCCACACCGGCGCCGTGATCGAGGACCTGGGCAGCCTCACCGACCAGTTGGTCATCCTGCCGAAGCTGTTCCGCAGCCTGGCCGACTACCTGCGGCTCTTCGGCCCCTCCCTCGACGCCTTCCCCGCCTTCCTGGCCGGCAAGGACGACGAGTACTTCTTCTCCGACCCGAGGTTCACGACCAAGGGCCTGCAGCACGTCGTCGACGTCATCGGCAACACCGTCAAGCTGCGCCCCGCCATCGAGGACATCGTCTTCCTCGAGAAGTGAACGGGAGGACGCCCACCATGCCACCCACTGCCGACTTCCGCGGCCTCTCCGAGCACCTCACCGGTACGGCCCCGCTCGACGCCCGGCTCTCCGACGCCTTCCAGCAACGCGTCCTCACCGCCTACCCCGCCGATCTCCCCCGCCTGCTCGCCGCCTGGACCACCGCGACGGGCGCGCCGGACCCGGGCAAGGCCCTCCAGGACACCCTGGACGCCGACGCCGCGCTCGCGCTCACCGCGCGCGCCGTGATCACGGTCTGGTACACCGGGCTGTTCCCCCACCCGGACGAGACGCCGGATCCCCCCGGCACCTCCGCGCAGTGGCGCTCCGGCCTGATCTGGAGCGTGATCGAGGCCCACCCGGGCTCCGCCGCACCGCAGCCGCCCCAGCCCAGCGGGTACGGCCACTGGACCCAGCACCCCTGAGCGAGCGAGGAACCGACCCCATGGACTTCGATTTCGACCTGGTCGTGGTGGGCGCCGGCGTCGCCGGGGCGCTCACCGCCTGCACCGTGAAGGCCGCGAAACCCGGCGCCCGCGTCCTGATCCTGGACGCGGGGAACAACGGCCTCGACGCGACGCAGCGGGCCGCGTCGAGATCCCCAGGCTCTGGCTGATCTCGGGCCTGCGGAACACCAGCGACCAGGTCGGCCGCAACCTGATGGACCACCCCACCGACGAGGTGGTGGGCCTGCTCGCCGAGCCGGTCTTCCCGTTCCGCGGTCCGCAGAGCACGCTCGGCATCGAGAACTTCCGGGACGGCCTGTTCCGCAAGGACACCGGTGGCTTCCGGATGACGATCGGCAACGACGGCTGGGGCCGTACCCAGTCACCGGAGGCCGCGCTCGACGCCCTCATGTGGGACAAGGCCGCCCGGAAGATCCTGCTGACCGGCGCGAAGCTCCAGGAGGCCGTCAACCACCGGGTCACCCGGATGCTGCGGTTCAGCTACTCCACAGAGCAGCTGCCCAACCCGGACAACCAGGTCACGCTCTCCGACAAGCTCGACGTCCTCGGCCTGCCCCGCCCGAAGATCGCCTACCGGGTCGACGCCTACTCCAAGGCCGCGCTCACCTACGGCCACAGCGTCGCCCACCGGATCTGGCAGTACCTCGAAGGCACCGTCGGCGCCACGGAGATCGCCCCCGCCGCCCCGGCCGGGACGTACAAAGGCTCCGGCCACCTGATGGGCACCATGCGGATGGGGACCGCCGCGGCGGACTCCGTGGTCGACCCGTCCGGTCAGTCCCACGACCACCCGGGCGTCTGGGTCGTCGGCTCCGCCGTGTTCCCCACCGGTGGCACCTCCAACCCCACCCTCCAGCTGGCCGCCGTCACCCTGCGCACCGCCGACGCCCTCGCCGCCGCCCTGTAGGGCGGTGGGGCTGCCGAATGACCGGGGCGCGGCACCCTCGGAGGTGCCGCGCCCCGGTCGTTCTGTGCTCGGCCCGCATCCACCACCCGGTGGCCGTGGCGGAAGAGGGGGCGCGGGGGCGAAGGGCACGTCCTCGCCGGAGGCGGCGACGACGGCGTCCGAGGCGGGCAGGTCGAACGGGAGGGTCGCGGTCATCGGGGCGCGGCCGAGGGCGGCGTCCAGGACGACCTCGTCCGCGGCGCCGAACTCCCCGATCAGCAGGGCCGCGTGCGGGGCGAGCGGGGTGAGGACGGCGGGGTGAACACGGCGGGCCGTTCCAGCTGGGCGGCGAAGACCGTGGGCACGGTAGCGGCCAGTGCGGTGAGCCGCTCGACCTCGGCCGGCTCGAACTCCAGCGAACCGCTGTGGAAGTGCTGTTCCAGCATGCCCTCGCACCGCTCGCACGGGGTGGCGAGGCGGACCACCGCCAGGTCGGCCTGCTCCGGGTCCTCGACGACGGTGCCGTAACCGGCGGCGGCCTCCGGGTCGATGCCCTCGACGTAGAGCCGGGTGGCGGTGCGCGGCTCGCCGGCCAGGTGGACCACGGAGCGGCGCTGGGCCTCGCGGCCGAGCGCCCGACCCTCCGGAGCGCAGCGCGGCGAGGACGTGTTCGGCGGCGTCGGAGAGGAAGACGTGCAGCGGCGCCGGCCGTTCGGGCTGGTCGGTCACCGGTCGCCGCCGGCGGGGCGCACCCGGGCGAAGACAGGTCCGGCTTCGTTGGGCGTACGGCAGAGACCTGACCGGGGATCGCAGGAAGTCCAGCTCCTTGGCGAGACGACTCCGGCCGAGTCCGATGGCTGGCTGCTTACCGACGTGCCGCAGCCGCACGGACACCGACCCGATCCACCCGTGTCGGCCGACGTCCACGCGGCCGGACGAGCGGGCACCACCGCGGCGGGACCGTGGTCACCCCGGCACCGCCGGGACGGAGCAACCACCGACACCCCGCATTCAGTTTCCTGGTGACCCGCCCCGACCCGTACGACGTCCTCACCCGGTGGCTCGCCGCCGGCCTCGGCAAGCACGGCCGCGCCCTGCAGGGCACCACCCCCACCCGCTACGAGGCCGACCTGCGGGACTGGCTGTACTTCACCCAGGAGACCACCGGCATCGGGGCCTGGAACGCTGACGAGTCGACGGCCACCACCTGGGCCTACGCCCCCCGCCCTGCGCCGCCCCAACCTCTACCGGCCCTCACGCCGCCCGCTCGCACCACGCGTCCCCCTCCCTGCACAACCCCGCCCGCCGCCTGGCCGCCCTCGCCGCGTTCTACGCCTACGCCGCCGACGCCGGCCACATCCCCGAGCCCCCCCTTCAACGCCGCCGCACTGCGCCCCGCACCACACCGCTCACCCTGGAGCAGGCCGCGGCTCTCCAGTACGCCGCCGACGACGCCCTGCCCGGTCGCCACCGCCGCGGCCCGTACGACACCGCCCCGCACCGCGACCGCCTCCTCGTCCACTCCTCCTCGACGGCCTGCGCCCCCGCCAGGCCGTCGGCATCGACCGGGAGGACCTGCACGAGGAGGACCCGCACCGCCGGATCCGCACCCTCACCTGCCCCGCCCCCAAGGGCGACGGCAGCATCACCCACCAACCCTCCCGCGAGGTCTGGCAAGCCATCGCCGACCACCTGCCCCACCGCGTCGACGGCCGCGACCCGGACACCGGCCGCCGCCCCCCTGCTGACCAGCCGCAACGGCAGGCGCGACTGGACTCCAGCACCATGCCCGAACGCATCGTCAAAGCGATCGCCGCGCGGGTGCCGGAGCTCGTCTTCGAACCCAACACCGTCACCCCCGACCGCCTCGCCATGGCCCCCCGCCGTCCTCCTCGACCACCCCCTGCCCCCACCCGCCCCCGACGGCTGGGCCCCACCCGGCACCCCGCCCCTCGAACTCCTGCGCCTCGACCTGCGCCACGCCCTCGACGCCGCCCCGCTCTGCCCGCCCGTCGAAGGCGGCTGCCCCCGCCGACTGCGAACGCTGCGCCGTCCGCAAACGGCTGTGGGCCCGGTGGGAGGAGCGCTGGAGTACCGCCGCCCCCGCGTACCTGTCCTGGCCGATTCCGCCCTACGACCACCGCCAACGCCCCGCCGAACGCCTCCTCGCTTACCACGAGGGCCGCTGCGCCGTCTGCGGCTCCGCCCCGGAAGCCGGCCCCCGCACACACCGAGGACCATGACCTCCACACCGGCCTCACCCGCGGCCTCCTCTGCCACCGCTGCCACCCGCAGGCGGAGCAGGGCGCAGCCCCGTTCTGGGTCCGCTACCACGAGCGCCCGCCCGCCGCCGTCCTCGGCCTGGAGCTGCGCTATCCCGCGCTCGCACCGGGCCGCCCGTGACACCCGTGGCGCCGCCAGGATCGGACGGGTATGGCCGAAGGACGGCACATGTCCGGTTCGCCGCCGACCGCTGACGGGACGCAACGTGCCGCATCGCCATGCCCCGTGGACATGGGCCTCCGGCGGCTGGAGTTCCGCACGTGCGGGGGGCCGACAAGCACCCGGCGATCATCGTCTTCGTTCTAGACGAGGAACCATCCCCGCGCGTACGGGGCCGACCCAGCAACGGCGCTCTCCTGAAAGGTGACTCCCGAACCATCCCCGCGCGTGCGGGGCCGACTCGCCGTCACGCGTGACGACCAGCCACGTGTTCGAACCATCCCCGCGCGTGCGGGGCCGACACTTCGTGACCTGCGAGTTTATCGGCGGGAGCGGGTCGAGAGAATCAGTCCGTCGAAGTCGACGGGCTTCCAGCGGTCCTTGCCAGCGGTGCGGACGGTCCAGCCTTGTTCGTTGGTGGCGGGTTCGACGAGGACGGCTTGGCCGTCGCCGATGCGGGTGGCGAGGAGTTCCCAGAGCCGGTCGCGGATGCGGCGGCTGGGGTTGCCGACGAAGACGCCGGCGTTGACTTCGACCATCCAGCGGGTGAGGTGGCCGCGGAGGCCTTCGGGGGCTGCGATGAGGATGATGACGGTCACGGGCTGCTCGTGTCCTGGGTGAACTCCGGGCCGATGATGGCCAGGTGTTCGTCACCCATCCCTGGTTCGGAGGCGGCGGGCACCGACGGGCCTTCCGTGCCGGACCAGTTGACGCCACCCTGGACGGCGCCGACGCGTTCGTCCCAGAGTTCGTTGACCTCGACGTCGGGCATCTCGGTGTCGTCCGGGCTGAGGAGCGCCTTGACGTCGTTCACGATGCGGCCCAGCAGCTTGTCCCGGGCAATGCGGTCGCGCAGGCCGAGGCGGGCGTCGCGCTCCTCGGTGTGCCCCTGCTGGGCGAGGTCGAAGGCGAGGGGGATGGTGTACTCGGCCTTGTAGAGGTCCGCGATGTCCAGGACGAACGAGGTCGCCAGTCCGGTGTGGACGAAGCCGAGCCCCGGGCTGGCGCCCAGACCGGTGACGACCGCGTGGCAGATCCCGTAAAGCGCGGCGTTGGCCGCCGACAGGAGCCGGTTCAGGTCGTCGCCAGCGGCGTACGCGTCACCGGCCTTGTACACGCGGCCGTTCCAGGGGACGCCGGTGCGGCGGGACTCGGCCTGGTAGAGCTTCCGGATGCGGGCGCCCTCACGGCCGCGCAGTTGCTGCATGGTGGCGGTGCTGACGTCCTCGCCGGGGAACCGCATCCGGTACATGGTCCGCGCGACGGCCAGGCGCTCCTTGGTGCGGCTGACCAGCCAGGCCTGCCGGTTGAGGAGGGCCGCTCCTCGGCTGGGGCCGAGGCCGGCCGCGTACATGCGCACGCCCTGCTCGCCGACCCAGCACACGGTGGTGCCGGAGTCGGCGAGGAGGTTGACGGCGCCGTGGGTGATGCGGGTGCCCGGACCGAGCAGCATGACGGCGACCATGGCAGCGGGGACGCGGACGGTCTCGCGCTTGTTGATGACGACGACGGCGTTCTCATCACGGTCGATGTGGCTGCGTTCGACGTAGACGCTGGAGACGCGGTCGGCGAGGCGGTGCAGGTCGTGGGGGTGGGCTTTCCACCAGATGTCGGCCATCGGTCAGCGGGCTCCGGCGGGCAGCGGAGCGAGGGTGAGCAGGCCGCAGCCGTAGGCCTTGGAGGGGCCGATGCCGCCGAGGAGGGCGGCCTGCAGGAGGCCTGGGTCGCTGATGCGCAGGTGGCCTTCGAAGGTGGCGGTGGTGAGGGTGACCGAGGTGCGGGTGCCGGGCTTGGTGAAGGTGTTGCGGCTGCGGTCGGTGATCCGCACCTCCCGGGCGGGCCGCGCGTCGGCCGGGGTGTCCGAGGCGTCGGGTTCGAGGCCCGGCGCCGGACCGTCCGTGCGTGCCTCGGGGATGGTGAAGCCCCAGCGCTCGGTGCGGTCCAGGAACCAGGTGAGCTGCTGGGCGGCGGTGCGATGGGCCATGCGGTAGGAGCGGTGGTGGAGTTCGGCGGCGGTCTTGGTGCGGTGCACGCTCGCCTTGTCGGGCTTGGCGGTGTTCTGGACGGGGCTGGCCTTGACCCGGAAGGCGAACTCGCGGCCCACGGCGAGCTGGCCGAGCAGGGGGCTGTAGTCGCGGATCGCGTAGTGCTCGCCGTCGGCGTCGGGCCACCCGGCCTGTTCGACGATGTGGGTCCAGTCCGGCTTGGACGGGGTGAGGACCAGCAGCGCGGGGCGGCGCGGGTGGTCGGCGTCCAGGCGCCACAGGACCCGGTCGCCGGGGGCGATGTCGGGGACGCCGGCCGTGACGGCGCCGTGCAGGGCGCGAACTGCTCGCGCGTCAGCCCGTTGCGCCGATCGGAGCAGCCGCTGGATGCACGCCGAGTGGTCGGCCAGGGCCGGGCGGTGGGCTCGAAGCGCAGCGCCCCGCCGCCCGGTGGGGGTGGAGGGCGCGCTCGCGGCGGACGAGCCACGCGTACATCGCGGTCGGAGGCCACTCGTCGTCACCGGCGCATCGGTCCCGGCGGGCCGGCACGAGTGCTCCGCATCCTCGTGGATGCGGAGTCCGGCCGTCGACGTGACAGCCGGGCTCGGCCCCGGGCCCGAGCCTGGACTCGCCGTCGGCTTCGTGGGGTCCGTGGCTCGAGCAGGGCACGCCCGGCCATGCAATGTCTATTAATTGTTTACATGAGTCTTTTGTGTTCTCCGCGTTCGCTGCAAAAGTCGCCCGGCGTGGAATTCCATGATCAGCCGAGGTCATCGGTCTCCAACCGGTGCCCGCACAGCATCGAGGAGCCTCAGCCGGTCCACCGGAAGCCCCTCGCGCACAGGCGCCGGCCTGACAGCATGTCGCCGTGACTGGAGAGGTGCACAACCACAACGAGGGATCGCCTCGGAACTTGATCCAGGCGAGGAACATCGGCGCCGTCCACATCGGCTCCGTCCTCGCGCCCCGCCACGGAGAGCCGGCCCCCGCCGACGCCGAGGAAAGCGCCTTGGACGGGCTGGCCCGCGAGGTCCTGGAGCAGTGGCGTGACGAGGCCAACGTCCGCGGTCTGCGGGAGCGGGTTCCGATGCTGGTTCCGTGGGAGCTGGAGCAACCTCACGGGAGCGACTCGCACAGGGGGGTGCCTGAGCAGCTCGGGTTCGAGGACGTGGTCGCTCGACTCCGGGCGCTCGCACCGCACCAGTTGGTGGTCACCGGTCCTGGCGGGGCGGGAAAGTCTTCCCTGGTCGTCCTGATCGTGGTCGAACTGCTGGAAGCCAGAGCCAGGGTCCCCGGCTCGCGGGAGAGCGTCCCGGTCATCCTGTCGATGTCCGAGTGGGAGCCGGGGATCAGCATCCAGGACTGGGTCGTCAGACGTATCGGCGAGGACTACGGGGATCTCGTGGCAGGTCTGGATCGGCCCACCGCCGAGTCCCTGGTGCGGAGTCGGCGGATCGTTCCCGTGCTCGACGGCTTCGACGAACTGCTGCCGCTGGCTCGCACGAACGCGGTGGAAGCACTGAAGCGCGCGCTCGGCACCAAGGACCCCCTGGTCCTGACGTCCCGGCCGGAGGCGTACCGGCATGCCGTGGACTCCTCGCCGGTGCTGCGCGGTGTGCCCGTTCTGCGTGCCCGCCCCGTCCCGCCGCAGGCCGGCAGGGCCTACCTCGCCCAGATGTGCCATCGGGACCGGCTCGGCCCCTGGCAGGCTCTCTTCGACGCCATGGAGGGCGACCCCGAGGGCCCGGTCGCCACCGCCCTGTCCTCTCCGCTGATGCTCTGGCTCGCGGCGACGGTGTACGCGCCGAAGGAGTCCGATCCTCGGGAACTGCTCGATGCGACGCTGCTGCCCACGCAGGCGGACATCGAGGGCCATCTCCTGGACGGGCTGATCCCGGCCGTCTGCGCGCAAGGGCCGCGGCCCTCCTACCTCCCCGGGCCGGTGCCCCGTTGGAGGCCCGACTGCGCGCCCGCGTACTTCCGCTTCCTGGCCGATGACCTCCACCGCCGGCGCACCCATGACATCGCATGGTGGCAGCTGCGGAGCCTGCTGACCGAGCCGGGCGCCTGGGGCGCCGTCGTCCTCGTCGTCGTGGGCGTCTGCGGCACTGCGGCCGGCTACGCGATCGCAGGACTGGCCACCCTCCTGGGGGCCGCTCCCCCGCGACCCGGGCTCGGGATCCCGGGGGTGGGCCAGGCGCTCGGGGCCGTCGCCGCGGTCGCCATCATCGCCACGGCGTTCGGACGGGTCATCACCAGGCACTTGTTCAGCGGCTTCGACAACCGCCCACGAAGGCCGGCGGCGGGAATCGGCGGCCGGGTGCTCCTGGCCGCGTCGGCCGCTGCCTCGACAGCCGTCGGTGTGGCCCTGCCCGGCACCACATCGGCAAGCCTGTGCGTCTTCCTGCTTCCCCTCCTCTCCGGTGTGCTCCTGACGCGGTCGACCGAGTTCGACATGGCGGCCAGGCCGAGGCAGTTGCTGCGCGACGAGCGCAGGATCGCCCTGGTCGAATCCGCACTGGTCGCGCCGGCCGTCGCGGGCACCTCAGTGGCGTTCTTCCACTGGTTCGACGGCGATCCGCTGCTCATCGGTGGCGGCCTCGTCATCAGCTGGTCGTGCTCGGCCGCGGTGCTGATGGGCCTCAGCCGATGGGGCCGCTGGACCGCCACGTGCCTCATCCTGGCGGGTAGGCGACGTCTGCCACGGGACCTGCTGGGTTTCCTTGAGGACGGCCGTCGGTTGGGCGTGCTGCGGCGAGTCGGCGGGGTCTACCAGTTCCGGCACGCCGAGTTGCGATCGCGGCTCACCGACGGGGCGCCGGGCGATATGCCCGCCGGTTCCGCAGGACCGCGCGAGGTGGTGCTCAGGAGCAGCGTGCGGAGCCTCGGGGCCCTGCGGGCGTTGGCATTCGATCTGTTGACGCCGGTCGTCGTGTTCCTCCTGGTGGTCTCCCCGATGTCCTCGGGCTCGGGCTTCCGGGACGACTGGTACCGGACCTGGCTGCTGCTGGTGCGCCAAGGGCCCGTACTGCTCGGCGCGCTCTGCGTCCTGGTCCTGGGGGCACTGGCCCTGCGGGCTGTCGCGACGCGACTGCGCATCGACGGCAAGGGCGTGGAGCTCGATGGTGGCCGCAAGCTGCGGCTGCGGTGGGAGGACGTGGCGGAGGTACGGGTACTCAGGATCCGGTCCCACAGGAACAGGGAGTCCGGCTCCTTCGGTCTGATCAGCTCGTACTACCTCGTGATGAAGCCGATGCCCGGACGGGAGTCGCCGCGGTTCCGTACCACCTCGGACGGCTGGGTCCGGGTGTGGGAGCTGGGCCCCACCGAGATGGTGCCGCTCGACCTGGAGGTCGCGCTGAACCGGTTCGCCGGCGACCGCTGGCGCCGTGACGTCTGAGGCCCGGAGCCTGTAGCCCGGGCCAGGAGTGCATCGGCCCGCCCTGGCGGATGCCCCATGGAACCGGCTGCGGCGGGAACGCCGGCGTCTCAGCCCTGGCCATCCGCACAGTGCTCCGCGGTTGCTCGGACCGCCTTGCCCCGCCGTCCTTCGGATGCCTCAGGATTTTCCGCGGAAAATTCCAAGGCATCCGGAGGGCCTCGGGCAGAGCCGGGGTGTCCGGGTCCCGGTTGAGGCGCCCGTGCGGATGGAGGCCGGACACGTCACCGTCGTGGCCGCACTGGGCACGAGGAATTTTCCGCGGAAAATCGTGCCCGCCTGTCGAGAGCTGCCCGGCAGGGTGACCGTTCGGTACGGCTCGGGCTGCTGTTGGCGCCTGCCCCTGTCGTTCCGCCGGCTCCTGCGAGAACCCAGCGCTTGGACGGCCGATCGCTACGGGCCGGGGCATTCGGCGGACGTGTACTCGTCCGCGATGTTGAACACGCTGGCACAGCGTGGGCATTCTGCACGGCCGAACAGATACCGGATCCCGGCGGCGAGTGCCTCCTGCCCGTCCCGGACGGCAGTGTCGTGCATCCAGCGGCCGGTTCCCGAGAGTTCCTCACCGGCCGCCGGCCGCAGGTCGTGTCGCTCCACGTCGCCCAGGTTCCAGTCCCGGATTGCCGAGTAGCGCCCGTGGTCGCCGATGGCGATCGTCACCTCCGCACCGCAGTGGGGGCAGTCCAGGTGGTAGAAGTCGTCCGTGAAGTCCCCCAGGGCGGCGCTCCAGTGGTACTGCGTGTTGACCGCCAGCAGGTCGAGGAACGCCGCGAGGTAGTCGTTCGGCCGCGACGTCAGGTACCGGTCCAGCAGCACATGGAACTCGGCGATCGTCCCGGCGCAGTCGGCGAACAGATCGTCGCAGCCGTGGTGCCCTGCCGCGCGCCGTACGATCGTGCCGGCCAGTGCGCGCGCCCGCTGATCGCTCGATGCGAGCCGCACGAGGCGGGGAAGGGCTGCGAAGCTCGCGGGGAAGACGAGGTCGCCTTCCAGGCACAGCCGGTACCCGAGCTCCGTCCACGCCTCGGCATCGCCTTCGCGCTCCACGCGGTCCAGAAGCTCGGGAACGCGATCGACGTCCCCGTGGCAGTCGTACATCCGTGTCCAGTTCACCACCCGGGCATTCAACCGTCTGAAGGCTCCCGAGATGAATCCCCCGGGTACCGGCCGACTCTCCTGATGGCCGGTCGGCGGGCCGACCGATGACAGAGACGGACGACTTCGGCCAGACGAGAGCCGCAGAATTTTCCGCGGAAAATCGGTGAGGCGGCGAAACGGGCGGCCCCTCGGCGCAGGGACTGGAACCGCGTCGAGCCGATCCGGGTCGCACTCGCCAGCCCCTCGTCGCGGCCGGAGTCGCGGCCGGAGTCGCGGCCGCGGGCACTGTCCGTGCCCGTACTTGGAGTGTGCCGGTGTGAGATCACCTGAAGAGCTGCACATGATCGACTGGCCGTCTCTGGGACACGCCTTCGGCGACGGCAGCGACGTCCCCTGCTGGATACGCGCCCTGTACTCCGACGACCGGCACCTGGCGGACAAGGCGCTGTCCGCGTTCTTCGGCCGGGCACTGCACCAGGGGTCGGTGTCATCGGCCGCGGTGGCGGCCGTTCCCTTCCTCGCCCACGCAGCGACGCACACCCGCCACGAACGGGCGGACCTGCTCGCCGCCCTGGCCGGATGCGGCGGCACCGAAGCCGAGCCGGAGTACGACGACGAGGTGCAGGGGTGTGCCCGGATCGCGGCCGAGGTGGCCGGGCTGCTGCACCTGCTGCGCGACGACGACCCGATGGTGCGCCGCAACATGGTGCGCGTCGCCCGCCGTGCCACCGGCGAGACCGTCCCCGCTGTCCTGCGCGAGCTGACCGCTCGCTGCACCTCCGACCCTGCCGCCGCTGTCCGCGCCGAGGCGCTCACCGTCCTGACGCTGCTCGACCCGGGCGGCGATGCCGCCCGCCGCCGCCTCCGGTCGGCCCTGACGGACCCGGTGCCGGCCGTCCGCGCCGCCGGCGCTCTGGCCCTGCTGGAACGTTCAGAGGCGCCCTACCCGGCCGACGTGGTCGCTGTCCTGGCCGAGGCCGGGGGCGACCCCGGCTTCGACGTCAGTGCCGGTGAGTTCGTCCCGGGGATCGGCAACACCGACGAACGCATCTGGATCCTGACCGAGGACGCGGACGCCCTGGCGGCGGTGGCCCGCGGATGGATCACCCACGGGGACCACCAGGGCCGCGGCACGCGCCGAGCCCGACACCTGTCGGCGATGTGGCGCGACCGCGAGGACGAGACCGTCAGTCTGCTCACCGAAGCCCTCCGCCACGAGCCCGACCGCTGGGACCTCGGCGGCCTGCTCGACGTGATCTCCCAGTACCTGTTCGGGGCTTCCCGCCCCGACCCGGCGCTCGCCGACAACCTCCTCCCCCACGTCCACACCGACACCCTCGCCGGCCGCCGCGCCCAGATGATCCTCGGTCAGCTCGGCGATCCGCGGCTCCTCACCCACGTTCCCGACCCGGCGCCGGAGGCACTGGCCGCGCTCGCTCTCCGTACCCGCGACCCCGAGCACCAGCGCCTCGCCCTGCGGCACCGGGACGCCACCCACCTGGACAGCCTCTACGACGCTCTCTCCGCCGAGGAGGCCCGCACCCATCTGCCCGACCTCACGCGCCTGCTGCGCGACCGCCCCACCCCGACCCTCGTCCGCCGCTTCGGGGACTGGGCGATCCGGGACGCCGGACTCCTCGACCGTTTGGAAGCCCTCACCCGCGCCACCGATGACGAGCTCGCGGCCGCGGCAGCCGTCACCACCGCCCTCCTCACCGACGATCCGGGCACTGTCCTGCGCCTGCTGGCACACCAGCTCGCCGAGGACAGTCGGCGGCTGGAGGAGGCAGGACGCCTGGGCGATGCGGCCGCTCCCTGCTGCCGCTGATCGAGTGCTACCTGGACGACGGCTACGACTGGACCCGGCTGCACGCCGCCGAGGCCCACTGGCGGATCACCGGCGATCCGTCCGTCGCGCTCCCTGGTCTGACCGCGCTGCTGGATCCGTCCCGCCCCGTGGGTGTGCGGGCCCTTCAGGCAGTCCACCGGATCGGACCTCCCTATCCGTCCGACCTCCGGCCGCAGCTGCTGCACTGGGCGACCAGTGAACGCCGACTGCTGCGCGAGTACGGCACCTGCTTCCCGGCCCAGCGGCACCGTGACGACCAGCTGCGCGAGACGGCGCGCCGGATGCTCGGCTGACACCACCGGGGGAGTGGGGCCAGGTCCCGGAGTTGAGCACGGGTACTCGCTCCCGCGACGACACACCCGTGACATCCGAGGGGAAGTCGGCGCGCCTGGCCCACCTCTCCGTACCGGCTCGGGTCCGCCGAGGGTGACCCGCGATCCGCGTGCAGAATTTTCCGCGGAAAATTCGGCGCCCCGGAAGCCCTCGTCCCGGGGAGGGTTCGAGGGTGATGCAGGATTTTCCGCGGAAAATCGGAATCCTCCACCGGGCCCCGATGACCAGGCCGACCGGGCCGACCGGGCCGACCGGGGCAGCGGTGCAGTGGGTCCCCTGCCTCCCGGCCGTTCCGCCGGTCCCGGATCGATCCGCCGGTCCGGGGGCAGCGAGCAGTCGCGTGGTACCGGGGGTTGAGGCCGACGAGGTGTACCGGGGAGGCATGACCGGTCGCCGCCGGACGGTAGAGCCGGGAAGCGCACGACTCACCGAAGCACCACTGACTCCCACGTCGGATGCTGGTGAACAGGGAGCCGGCCCGGTCGGTCGGTTCGACGGTCCGGCGCTGACGGTGCGCATTCTGCGGCTGGGAATTTTCCGCGGAAAATCGTCCGGCTGCATCCGCGGAGCGGCGCCGACGGCCGAGGAGAGGATCCGGGGTCCTCCTCCCGACTGCCCAACCCTTCCCGAGTCGGCTTCCCGCGGCGATCATCGTCGGCATGAACAGTGGTCTCGGCGAGGACAGCACCTCGAACAGCAGCATCTCCCCGGCGAGCTGGATCGACGAAGTGAGCCTTCGGACCGTGGACCCGGACGGCTTCCTCCGACCTGTCGTCCTTCGCATCGGTCCGCCTTCCGGCGCACTCATCGCGCTCCTCGACGACGGTGTTCTCACCGAGATCAGCGGAACCGACTACCTCGACTGCCTCGCCCAGGCCCGGCGGCAGCTGGAGCGCGACGGCCGTCTGCTCTGCTGCCAGGGAGCCCGTCCTGACGTTCATCCGTCGGGACAGTTGCGCCAGTTCAGTAACGGACGGCAGGCGTACGTCCGCTTTCCGGACCTTCAGGGCGAGCCCCCTGAGATCGTCGACATCTTCGCCCCGGCCGAGCCCGGAGACGTCGTCGGTCTTGAGGACCAGCGAGCCGCCGTCATCCGAGCCTGGAATGCACGGCACCCGGGAAGTCGGATCTGACCGTCAACCAGTCACGCATGGCAGCACCCGCCTGTCGTACGGGCGGAATTCGGTGGAGGACCGCGGCTGGGTCGGCCATGCTCCATCCCGTGGAGACGATCGTGGATCTCGACGAGGCGGCTGCGGAGGTGGCGGCGCGGACGTCCGGTTGGCGGGCCGCTGGTCTCGTGGTGGGCGAGATGACGTGGCGCGACGAGACGGCGCCGTGGCCGCAGCGCCTTGAGACGGACAGGACGCGGGTGGCCGATCCCGACTCGGTGGGGGTTCTTGTCTCCGGTCCCGAGGAGACCCAGCTGTCGGTGGTGCTGTTCCGAGGCGGCTGGGCCGACATCGACCATCTCGCCGGCGTGGACGATGCCGGGACGTTTCCGGCTTCGGGGATCGATTCGGCGGTGGCGTTCGGCATCCGGCTCGACGAATGGGTGGTCCGCGTGTTCGGTGAGCGGGACGTGTGACGGAACACCTTCCTCGGCGCCGCGGGTGGCAGCCGGGGAAGGCCCTGCTGTTGTCAGGGGAAGTCGCGCCGGGGCCTGACGAGCAGACCATCCCGCGAACCACTCAGCGGGCTGTCGCCCTCCTTCGCTCCCCTTCCGGAGTGAAGGTGACGGAGCCGGGTTCGGCCCGCAGGGCGGACGGCGGGCCAGGCGCGGGCGTCCTTGCGTGCACCGACGACGCCGTCTCTCCCGGGGCCGTGGAATTTTCCGCGGAAAATCGTCCGCCCTCAGCCTCGAAGCAACGCCTGCACCCAATGGGGGAGAGGTGACGGGGGAGGGAGAGTGCGGGGACGGACCCCCGGAACAGGATCCGGCAGAATCACGACCGTGATCGAGAGCCGGAACACCAGTACGACAATCATCGAGTCCAGGCCCCCGCTGACGGCCGGCCTCACCGGCGACGAACTGCTGCGCTGGTACTGGACGCTGGACGAGCTGACGGTTCTCGCCCGCTCGATGGACGTCGCGCGGCACGGCGGAAAGGCGGCGCTCACCGCCCGGCTCGCCGCGGCACTGGACGGCCTGCCGCTACCGGCCACCCCGGCGGGCCGTTCCCGGGAGACCGCGCAGCTGGCCGCGCCCGTTGACGGCGACACGGTGATCCCGCCGGGCCAGCGGTGCAGCCAGGTCCTACGGGAGTACTTCGTCGGAGCGATCGGACCCGGCTTCCGCTTCGACGCCTTCATGCGCGAGTTCATCGCCCGGGGAGCCGGCCTGACCCTGGCCGATGCGGTGGCCCACTGGCATGCCACGCGCCCGGAGATACTCCGGACCCGCGAGATCGGGGAGCAGTTCGAGTTCAACCGCTTCACCAGCGCCTGGCACCGTACGAACCCGACCGGCACTCGCGCCCAGGCCCGCGAGGCCTGGTACGCCCACCGCGCACTCCCCAAACCCCCCACCGGCGGCTGACGGCACGCGCTCGCGGGGAGGGCCGAGGGAGCAGGGCACACCGCGTCCGGACTGCCCCGGGCGTGCAGCCGGGTGTGGTCAGCCGGTCGCGGTGAACAGGCTGTTGAGCTCCGGGTAGTCGATGGTCTGCCGGAGGTGGTCGTAGCCGCCGACGCGGTGCAGTTCGAGTGCCGCATGCCGTGCCACGGCGTAGGCGGCCTGCGCCACGCTCGAACCGAGGCTGACACGGGCCACGCCGAGGGCACCCAGCTCGTCCACCGGCACGGTGCCCGGCCCCGCCATGATGTTGAGGGGGACCGTCAGCCCTGCGGCCAGGTCCTTGATGACGCCGGGGTCCGTGACGCCGGGGACGAAGATCCCGTCTGCCCCGGCGTCGATGTAGGAGCGTGCCCGTCCCAGTGTGTCCTGCAGCCGGGTGGCGGGGTCGCCCAGTCCGAGCAGGTAGGTGTCGATGCGGGCGTTGACGAACAGGTCGACGCCCGCCCTCTGCGCTGCACCGCGGGTGGCCGCGAGCCGGTCGACGAGCGTGCCCGGGGGGCGGGTGCCGTCCTCGATGTTGATGCCCACCACGCCGGCTTCCAGTACCCGCGTGACGGTCTCCGCGACCTCGGCGGGGTTCTGTCCGTAGCCGGCTTCGATGTCGGCGGTCACCGGGACGGTGACCGCCGACGCGATACGGGCGATGGCGTCCAGCACGGGGCCCCGGGGGACGCGGTCCCCGTCCGGGGCGCCGAGCGACCAGGCCACTCCGGCGCTGGTGGTGGCGATCGCGGTCGCCCCTGCGGCTTCGATGACGCGGGCGCTGGCGACGTCCCAGGCGTTCGCGAGTGCGAGTGGGCGAGCGGGCGTGTGGAGGGATCGGAAGAGCGAGGACTTGCTTGCGTTGGACATGCCCCTCAGAAAACCAGCAGGTGAGGCCGTTGTCCGGCGGGAAACAGACACGAACGTGCGCGAGCCCGGGCCACCTCCGAGCGATGGGCTTCGCGATCACGAGACGCTGCCGGTTCTCGTGATTGGTTCGGTCGGACGCTGCTCGATCTCAGGAGCAGCGCCACCTCCGCTGTGTCCACCGGGCACGGTGGGTGGTGCGGCGCCTCGGAGCCCTTCGGGAGCGGGGGAGGGGCTGTCGGACGGACCTTGTCCGTCACGACTGTCAGTGTGGCTCTGTCCGCGAGAACAGGTTCTGACTCAAGTTCCGTTCCGTGAACGATCTCCGTGGGTCTGTGGAGGTTTCCGGCTCGCCGCCGGTGGAGGGTGGTCGACCCGCAGCCGCAGGCCCTGCCTACTCCGGTGTGGTCGAGACGGCCAGTCGGCCCTGTACGGCGTCGATCATGGTGTCGCACCACTTGGCGATCTGTTCGAGTTGAGTCCTCACCTCGGCGGCCAACTTGTCTGCCTCCCGCCGACGGCCGGCGCGGCGCAGAGACCGGACTTCCTCGGTTGCTTCAGCAACGGCTGACTCCAGCTGATTGACCGTCGCCCGGAGTGTGTAGGGCGCGCCCCGGGTGGCTTTCACAATCCCGGTGGCGACTCGAGCGATCGCGAGCAGTTGATCGGCACTTAGGCCCGCCTGTCGGGAGAAGGCGATGGTCTCCGTGTAGCCGCCTTGTGGCAGCTGGTCTTGCCTGAGGGTTTCCCGCGCACCGCACGCTCGCAGGAACGCCAGGATGGCCTGCTCCGCGACGAAGGCCTGCCGTCCGTCGTCGAAGACGATCTCAGCCGTCGTGCGCCACCCGTGTCGGGCATGCCGTCGAACCCGGCTGGTGCGACTGGCCCGGCTTGTGACACCTACCTTCAGGGCATTCAGCTCGTCGTACTCTGCGATGTACAGCACAGCGCCGGCCTCGACCAGAGCATGGAAGTTCCGGCCTGGGTGGGCGCTGGCGTCTGCCATCTCGGTATGCATACCGCGATAGTGCTGGGCGGCACCGACAGTCTCCCCCGCTGGCGGTGCTCACGAGACCGGGATCTGGTTCAACTTCTGGGTGTGTTGCCGGTCTCCCACTCGCGGCGATCGAGGTTCGGCGACGGCGGCCACCGAAAATTGGATCAAGCGCGATTCTGTGAAGTCCGCACGTAGCGATCGCTTCCAGCCGGCCCTTCACCGAGTGGGACCAGACCTTCACCGAGAAGCGGCTCTGCCAGGCGATCGTCGACCGGCTCACCTTCGAGGCCCACATCATCGAGACCGAAACCCAGTCCTTCCGCCTGGCCGGCACCGCTGCCCAGCGCCAGGCCGCCGTAGCTGCCGCCTGAACACAAGCCCTCGACAACCCGCACAGATCAGCGGGACCGGCCAAGGCCAGGGTGGCGGCCACGGGCAGGCGGCTCGCCGGCTCAGTCTGTGGTCGAGCGCACCCGGCCAGGGTCCAGGTGCAGTTCGTAGGCGGTGTTGCACTCGCTGATCAGCGTGCCCACCTCCACACCGCAGGGGCACAGTTGGTTCATACCGCTTTGGCCGTCGAGGCCGCAGCATCCCCCGGAATGCATCTTCCAGTCAGGATGCGGCTGGAGTCCCGGTGCGTCCTGCGGGTGCAGGACGACCGTGCTCCGGGGGCCTGCGGACACCAGGAATCCGTCGCCGTCCGGGTCACCGAGGCAGGGCCCGCCGGCGAAGACTTCCCGACATTCGTCGGAGGGGACGAGCGGGGCGCCCCACGGCTCGGGTTCCAGAGCGAAGAAGCCGAGTGGCAGGGTGGGAGTAGCCCGACGTGATCCGTCCGCTTTGGGAAACCCTTGATCCATCGAACGCGCTGGCACCTCGGGCAGCTTGGTCAACGGCCCCGCGATCGGACGATCACAGGCCGCACACACGAACACAGTCACCTGGAATTGGTAGCACCCACCCGACGCCCTTCCAAACGGATTATCAGCCGACGACCGCCGTTGGTCCCGACTCACCATCGGCCCCGACACGGCTGCCGGCTTCCGCTCCGACGCTCCCAGGCGCCCCGCATCGAACACAGCGGTGCCCGCCCTGACGCCTCACCCGGTCGAGGGTGGGGCCACCCCGAACCGTTCCTTCCGGAGACCGCTCCCACCATCACCCACACGGCCCAGAAGTGGGGCCACTTGAACCCGTTCAGCCGGAGCCAGAGCTCCCCGTCAAAAACAGAACGGCTTCCCAGCGCCTGCCCGCGTGGGCCGGCCGCCGAGTCTCGTCCGCCGAGTGCCGCTTCGGTACATGGCAGAGGGGCGGCTCGACAACGAGCCGCCCCTCTCCCGCCCCCGCGTCCCCAAGCCGTCAGGCCTTCGGAAGCGTTATCCCCAGTTCGAGCATGGCGGGGGAGGCCGGGCCGCCCTCGGAGCGCTCGGTCTTGTAGCCCTTCACGCCCGGGGCGACGGTGCGCGGGTCCACGGCCTCGGAGGGGGCGCCGGTGGTGTAGAGGCCCTCGGGGTCCTGGTCGCGGTCGTGCGGCAGGAGCCAGAAGACGCGGCGGCGGAAGGTGCCGGAGGCCCGCGAGGACTTGGCGTCGGGGCCGAGGATCGCGTAGCCGACCATGCGGCCGTCGCGGTGGTAGGCCGGGCGGCCGCGGCGGGTGGTGAGGCGGTCCAGCGACTGACGGACGTAGTCGAGCTCGGAGGTGTCCTCCAGCCAGACGAGGTCGGTTTCGTGGGCGAGCTCGGCCGGGTCGATCAGCGCGCTCACGCGTTGTGCTCCTCTGTGTCGTCGGTGATCAGGCCGATGCCCGGGTAGTACTTGCGGCTGTTGGACAGGACCATCTCCTTGGGAGATGTCATACCCAGTGTCTCGCGAACTCGTGCGGCGAAGGCACGCCCCGATACGGGATTGGCCCCCTCGAAGCCGCACCAACGGGTGTAGGCGCCGAAGAGCTGGGACTGTTCGGCACGCATGCCCTCGCCTGTGACGCACGCCTCCTTGAGGAAGCGGCCGACGTGGTCCTCGGTCTCGGCGTAGGCGGTGGTGGCGGTCTGGACGGCCTGGGGGCCAGCGAGGTCCTTCTCCCCGGCGAAGTAGCGGCGGGCCCCCTCGATGAGCCAGGCCAGGATCCCGGGGCCTTCCTCGGCGACGAGGACGTGGGCGAGGTTGTCGATCTTGCGTTCCTCGGGCACGACCCGTTCGAACGGGATCAGGCGCATGCGCCGCCAGAAGGCGAAGCCGCCGGTGCCGACCTCGGGGCGGTGGTTGCCGAGCAGCCAGAGCTTGTGGGTGGGCTCGAAGGAGAAGAAGTCCTGGCGCATCCGGCGGGCCTTGATCTTGTCACCGCCGGTGAGCAGCTTGACCCGGGCCTCGTCGAAGCGGTCGCCGGGCTTGAGCTCGGAGCAGACGATGATGCGGCGGCCGTGGAGCTCGGCGAGGTCGGTGGGGTGGCCGTCGAAGGTCTTGGCCATGAGGAAGCCGGGCGGGGCCGCGTCGGCGTAGTCGCCGAGGAGCTGGATCATGACGTCGAGCAGGACGGACTTGCCGTTCTTGCCCTGGCCGTAGAGGAAGGGCATGACCTGGGCGCCGACGTCGCCGCTGATGGAGTAGCCGAGCAGCAGGTGGAGGAAGTCGCGGGTCTGGCGGCCTTCCTTGTCGTCGCCGAAGGTGTCGGTCAGGAAGCGGTTCCAGCGCGGGGTGGGCATCCGGGCCGGGGCCAGGGTGGTGGAGCGCGAGTGGTGGTGGACCTTCGGGTCCGGCGGGACGATCGCGCCGGTGCGCAGGTCGACCACGCCGCCGGGGGTGCACAGGGCGTACGCGTCGGCGTCGAGGAGGGCCGCGTTGAGCACCATGCCGGGGGCGGACTTGGCCTGGGTGAGCATGGCGTTCATGCCGGAGGTGGACAGTGCCCGGCGGCGGTGCCGGCGCAGGTCGGTGTTGGTGTAGAGGCCGCGCGAGTCGTGGGTGGCGATGCTCTCGGCCATCTCGCCGGCCGCCCACAGGACGGTGTCGTCCTCGTCGAGCTGCCAGCGGTGGGCGGACCACCGGTACCAGCCGAGGCCGGGGACGTGGCGGTAGTCGCTTCCGTAGAGGTGGACGAAGAGCTTGGCGTTGCCGCGGTCGGAGAGCGAGTCGGGCAGCAGGCCGTGCGCGGTCGCCTGCGGGCCTGTCGCAGAGGCCTGTGCGGGCTCCGGCGCCGCCTGCGGTACCACGGGAGCCGCTGTCGTCGGCGTCGGGTCGAGGAGGCTCTCCTGGACGGCGGTGCCGTGCCACGGGGGGTGGGCGGGGCCCGGGACGGGCGGGTAGTCCAGGATCTGTTGCGCCGTGGCCACGGGGTCGAAGACCGTCCTCTTGCGGCGGGTGCTGTCGGTCATCCGCGGACCTTCCCGATGTGGAGGGGTTGCCGGGTGCCGGCTGCCAGGCCGGAACGGATGACGGCGGAGTTGTGCCTGTCCTGGGCGGGACGGGCGGTGCGGGCCGCGTCGAGGAGGAGCTGCTCGGCGACGGCGTGGGTGAGGTGGCCGGCCGAGACCAGGCCGCCCACGGTGTAGGCGGCACGGTTGAGCTTGCCGGTGAAGCCGGCGCCCTCGGGGGTGTTGGCGCAGTCGGTGACGTCCTGGAGCACGGTGTCGAGCACCTTCTCCGCACCCTTCTTGCCCCCGCCCGCGGCGACGACGGCCTGGCGGGCACGGTCGGGGACGGCCGGCTGCGGCACGCTCGGTCGGCCGGGACGGTCCTGGAGGTGTCCGGTGCGGACGAGTTCCTCGGCGAGCCACTCGGGCAGGGGGGCAGGGGTCCTGGCTCCGGGGAGCGGGGTGTAGGCGCCTGCCGCGGTCACGGTCCCGGGAGCGACGATGTAGCCTCCGTGCGCCCGGACGTCGACCTGCCAGGCCAGGGCACGGCCCGCGGAGGATCCGGTGGAGCAGGCGAACCGGCGGTCGGCGTGGTCCTGGTACCAGATGTGCAGGCCGCCGGAGGGGGTGCGTACGCGCAGGGTGCCCTCGTCCGTGGTCGGATCGGGAGCCCTGCGGAGGGCGGCCAGCAGGGCCAGGGTGTGGTACCCGTTCTCGAGCCCGTCGAGGTCGACGTCCTCGTGGATCGGGATCCCGGGCAGGATGCGGTCGCGGGCGGGGACGACGTCGGTGTGGCTGTCGACGTCGATGACCACCAGGCCGGCCGGGCCGCAGGCAACTGCGGTGCCGAAGTCCGGGTTGATCCGCCACCAGGCGGTGAGGACGTCCTGGTCCAGAGTCGCTGCGTGGAAGCCGTGGCACCAGCGGCCCGCGGCGGGGCAGGGGCAGTCGGTGGGGGAGTGTGGGGACTCCTGGCAGGGGCGGCAGTTGGCGGGCGGGGTCTTGCGTCCGGGGGCGAGCGGATGGACGGGCCATCCCTGGGCGGCACACCACCGGGCAACGGCCAGCGCATCCGGCTGGCGGCCCGCTCGGTCGCTCCCCACGGCCATCGGCGCCGTCACGCTGGTCCCTTCCCCTTGTTCGGTAGCTGCTCGGACTTCAGTCGCTCGTTCGGTCGCTGAGGGTAAAAAGCCAGGTCAGGGCACTGGCAGGACCCAGATCAGCGACTGAAGCGACCGAAGTTCAGAAGATAGCTCACACAGACTAGCCGAGCGGGGACGTGTGAATCGTTACTACCGGGGCTTGCGAACAAACTCAGCGACCGAGTCCTGGGGGAGCGACTGAGCCCGTTCAGTCGCTGGTTCGGTCGCTCCGACGTTTTTGCAGGTCAGGAGCGATTTTCACAGCAAACAGCGACTGAAGCGACTGTAGCCCGGGTCTATGACGCACACACGCACACGGGAATGTCTTCATATACCCGAGCTTGAGTCGCTTCGGTCGCTGTTCGGGTGGGTGAATGCGCTCTGACCTGGTGTTTTGTGGAGCGACTGAAGCCCAGCGACTGAAAGCGACTGAGTCTCTCGGGGCGTTCTCCCCGGCGTGTCGGGCGTGTCAGGACTCTCCGAAGGCCAGGAGCGAGTCGCTTGGGTCGCTTCGGTAGCTCCAGCGACCGTTCTCGGGGGATGACCTGTGCAGAGCCGGCTCCGAAGAGGGGCGTCGTCCCAGGTAGAGCCGTGGCTCCGGTCAACAGTCGCTTGGGTCGCTGCTCCGGCCTGTACGTCAGGTGCTGAACCAGGCCGGGCTATCGGGCTCCCTTCCCTCGTCCCGGGAATGTCGTTCAATGAACGACATGTCGGCCAGCGACTCAGCGACCCAAGCGACTGTTGACCGCGCCCCTGGCAGAGCCGGGCACCGCATCGCTGGCTAGCCACGGGGAGCCTGTCTTTGGGCTCGGTGAGGAGGGTCCGACCGGACCGCTCAAGGCCCTGTGAACCTTTCTGCCCCGGATGCCGACTGTTCCGGTGACGCGCGGCGCGGGACCAGGAGGTGCGGGTGGACGAGAACAGGCACAACGGACTGCTGTTGGTGGTGCGTTGCCAGCTCGGGGAGCGGGAGGCGTTCAGCGAGCTGGTACGCGTCTGGCACACGCCGCTGTGGCGTTATGTGCGGAGCATGGTGGGATCCCCGGACATCGCGGACGACCTTTCCCAGGAGGCGTGGGTTGCCGTGGTGCGCGGATTCCCGCGCCTGCGGCAGCCGGAGCGTTTCGCCCCGTGGCTGTTCACCATCGCCCGGCGCACGGTGGTGGACCACCTGCGGCAGGCGTACACGGCCCAGGCGCCCCCGGCCGCGGAGGGCGAGGCTGTCGCCGATCACGACGACTCCTCCAGCGGCGTCCTGAACACGATGGAGATCGAAGCGGGCCTTTCCGACCTGCCGCCGCTGGAGCGCGAAGCGCTGATCCTGTTCCACCTGCAGGATCTGTCCCTGGCTGCCTGCGCGGAGGTGCTGGGCGTGCCGCCCGGCACGGTCAAGAGCAGGCTGCACCGCGCCCGCCGCATGTTGCGGGACGTCCTGATCGAGAAGGGATACGAGGCATGAGCGAGCAGAGCCACGGGGCACCCCGGGAGGTGCCGGCGGAGCTGGAGCGCGCGCTGGCGGCGGAGGTCTCGCTGCGCTCGCGGATGCGGCACGTTGCCGTGGGACTGGCGGGAGGGTGCGGGGCGGCGCTGGTCGCGGTGCTGTGGGCAACCGAGCCGGGGCCGCTCCCCGCGCGGACTCAGGTTGCCTTCGCCGGGCTGATCACGGTGGGGCTGGCCTGGGCCGCCTTCGCCGGCTGGGTTCTGAGCAGGCGGCGGCCGCTGTTCGCCCGGGACCGGGTGCTGGGTGCCCGGCTCGCTCTGGTGGTGACCGCGGTGACCGGCGTCGCCGGGGTCGCGGTGGCCGCAGTGCGCGGCACCGCGACCGGGACGCTGGCAGTCGCATTGGCCGGTGCCGGCCTTGTTGCCACCGCGGGACTGCTCCTGGTACGGGCGCAGTCCCGCCGCCGCGAACTGCTGCGGCTGCGCGACAGCCTTCGTGAGGACCCTTCGTGAGGACCGTCACGGAGCGTGCTTCTGGCCACGGGCGGGGGACCATCCACGGCCGTCAGCGGGGCGCCACAGGTGGCCGTCCCCGGGGAATTCCAAAAGCGCAGTGCTCTCGTCCAGGATGCCGGCAGAGACTTGGGCCGGCAGTCGCTTGGGTCGCTGCCCTTCCTACGGGCGCTTTTGTGCAGGGAGCGAGACCGTTTCGTCGTGGGTTGACGGGACGGCGGGCAGCGACTGAGCGACCCAAGCGACTCAAGTACGGACTTGCCCGCGTCCTGGACACGTCTTCAGCGACTGTTCTCCGGGAGCCCGCCCACTGACCGCCGGTTGTCCGACACCGCACGGTGTCGGACAACCGGACAGGCCTGTCGAGGCGACTGCGAGGCGAGCCCCCGGGCCCGTGCTCCGGGTGGACGGGGAACGCAATAGCACGTGCCACTGACAACGATCGCTGTTCCCGTACTCGATCCAGCCGGGGTTGCGTGCCTGGTCGCGGCCGGACCGGGCCACGACCCGCCCACTCCCGGCCCGTCGGCAGCTGCGATCGGTGGGTCCACGGCCGTCGGGCATGTGGCCGGATTCGGACGGTGGGGACTCGAACCACCGCTCCCGTGCAGATCCTTTTCCCCAGGACCGTACCGGGGGGAGAGGAGATGCAGTGTGACCAGGGGTGGGAATGACGATGAACTGGCCGAGGCCGTACGGGCCCTGTTGGAGGGGAAGACCGATCCGGGCATCGAGGCGCGGACACCGGAGGAGGCCGCCCGCGCCATCGGGCTGTTCGACAAAGGCATCCGTGAGGTACCGGGGCTCTTCCGGCAGATAGCGGAGGGCGCCCAGGAGGGCGCCGAGACGCTCTCCTCGGACCGGTTGCAGGTGCTCTCCGAGATGGTCCAGAACGCCGACGACACCGGAGCCCGTGAGATCCGCTTCCACTGGCAGCCGACCGAGCTCCTGATCGCACACAACGGCAGCGGCCTGCGCCTGGCCGACATCCCGAGGCTCGGGCTGCCGTGGATCAGCGGCAAGCGCCTGGACTCCGCGAGCACCGGTCGGTTCGGCATCGGCCTGACGACGCTGCGGATGCTCTCGACCTCCTGGGAGGTGCACGGCCACCCGTACCACGTCGGATTCACCGACATCACCCTGGCACCGGCCGACCCCCCGCGCCTGCCCGCGGACATCTCCGGGCGGGAATGGACGGTCTTCCGCATCCCGCTGGACCCCGGGGTCCTCGCGGCCGAGGAACTCCTCGCGTGGTTCGAGAACTGGCAGGACAGCTCCCTGCTCTTCCTGCGCCACCTCGAACAGGTCACGGTGGCGACCGCCGACCCCACCGGCCGGGAGCAGAGGGTCCTGCGGCTGAGCTGGCAGGACGTCACGACCCTGAGCCTGCCCGTCGACGGAGCGGAGCACGCCGTCCGGGTGCGGGAGGCCCGGACCACCGGGGGCGCCCGCTGGCGTGTCTACGACACGTTGATCCCGTCCCGGCCCGGGTGGCGCCGCTTGCACAAGAAGCTCGGCCCCACCGTTCCGGTGGCCGTGGCGCTGCCGATGGACGGAGCGGCCACGGGGTACGTCCATGCGGGACTGCCGGTGGCCCGGCTGGCCGTCTCGGCCCGGGTGCACTCGCAGTTCGACCCGATCGTCAGCCGCGAGGGCTTCGCCGCGAGCATCCTGAACTCGGCACTGGTCCCGGTCGTCGCCGACCTGTGGCAGGCCGCGGTACTCGACGTCCTCGAACGGGTGGAGCCGTCGGCCTGGCACCTGCTGCCCCTGGCCGAGACCTCCGCCCATGGCAAGGCCGGGCTCCCCGACCGCCTCGCCGGCACGTTCCTGGAGCGTGCCAGGGCGAAGGTGGCCGCCACGCTCGCACTGCCGGTGCCGGACGGGACGGCCGTCCCGCTCGCCGACCTCGCGGTCGAGGCGGAGGAGCTCACCGGAGTGGTCTCGGAGCGGGACACCGCACAGCTCGCGGAACTGGAGCACTGCTTCCCGGGCGCCGCCCGCGACCGGGACGGCCGTTGGCGCGAGGTGCTCTCCGACTGGAGGACCGCCGGTGCGGTGGAACTCCCGGACGAGGTCGACGTCTCGGACGCGGTCGGACTGCTCAAGCGGCCCGCCTACGACGTCGACCGCACGGTCCGCCTCACCGCCGTTGCCCTGCGCGCCGGCCTGGAGTTCGAGATGCGCTTCCGCGCGTGCCTGGCCACGGCCGACGGCCAGCGGCTCGCGCCGTACGAGCACCTGTTCGCCGATCGTCGGGGAACAGGACTGCTGGATCCGCTGGGCATCCTCCGGGACCTGCATCCCGCCTACTGGAGCGACGACGACGCGGCCCGGCGGGTAACCGGCTGGTTGAGCAGGAGCGGTTATCTGGTCCGCCGTGACAACACCGCGGCCGTCCTGCGCCGCATCGCGCACCTGGGGAGCACCGGCGGTCGTCTGCCCGCCACCGACATCTCCGCGACCGACCGGTTGGTCCTGCTCCAACGGGCCCTGGCCGAACTCCCGGCCGCGGAGCGCGAGCGCCTGGGCCCGGGAGTCGGCCGGACCGTGCGGCTCGACGCGTACCAGTACGGGGCGAACGGGGAAGAGAATGCCTGCCAGGCGACGCCGGACCGGCTCTATCTCCCCCGGTCGTTGGAGAGCACAGGAAGCGACCGGTTCGCGACCGCCGCGCACAGGACCCCGGGGCTCCTCTGGGCGCATCGCTCCTACGCCAAGACGCTTCTGCCCGTCTCGCGGAGCGGTGGTCTGAGTCCCACGGCCTTCCTCCGTCTGCTGGGCGTGGCGGACACTCCCCGGCTCGCCCCGGTCGTGCTGGGGGTGAAGAAGTACGACCGGTCCCGCGACACAAGGGCAGGACTGCCCCACGACCACTGGCTGTCCTCCCGGACACGCACCCAAGCGGTGCAGCGGCTCAGGGCCACGCACACCCTGGATGACAGGGCCTCGCAGGACCTCGAACGGGTCGTCAAGGACATCACCGCGGAGCGCAACGTCGACGAGCGGCGGCGGCGTACGGCCGCGCTGCTCCATTCCCTGGCCAAGCTGATCACCGGCCCCGAGGCGACGGTCGAGGCCGCCACGGCCTATCACGGCTGGACCGTGAAAGGCTCCGTTCCCGCGCTGTGGGTCTGGAACCTGCGCGACAGCGCATGGCTGGAGGACGAGAAGGGCAACCTGTGCCGCCCCGGCCACCTCCAGTTGCGCACCCCCGACGCCGAAGCGCTCTACGGACAGGACGAGCCGAACTACGTGCACGCGGAGCTCCAGCACGTGCTGGCCAACCGTGCCGACGTGCTCGCGGCCCTGGGAGTGGTCGGCGACCCCGACGTCCCCCAGCTGATCGACCGCCTCCGGCGGCTGCGCAAGCGGCCGCCGGGCACCGGAGACTCGGCGGAGGCCCTGCGGACCGAGGTCTACCTGGTCTACCGCGCGCTCGCCAGGCGCCTGACGGAACGCACGGCGGACACCGCTCGCGCGCAGGTCGAGAAGCGGGTGACGGCGGCGCTGCGGGGCGATGACGCCCTCGTCCTCACCGACCTCGGCTGGCGCCGTCCCGAGGACTGCTTCCGGGGCACCGCCATCCTGTACGGCCTGCGCGCCTTCGTCCCGCCCGGGCCCGAGCTGCTGCCGCTCTGGCAGGTCCTGGGGATCGGGGAGCCGGGGCCCGAGGACCTGGTCGAGGCCCTCAAGGAGCTCGCCGCCGACGGATCCCCGACGGGAGGGGACGGGGAGCGGCTGATGCTGGAGGCGCTGCGGTCGCTGAACACGCTGGTCGGCGGCACGGGTGCCGGCATCGCGCCGGGTCTGAGGGAGAAGCTGCGCTGGCTGCCGCTGTGGACCAGCGCCGGATGGATCAAACAGCAGAACTCGGTCTACGCCGTGGCTGCCCACCGGTCGGTCGAACTGGCCCTGGCGGACCGCGTCCCGATCTGGCAGCCGGGCGGCGACGCGGAGCAGTTCGCCGGGCTGCTGGGCCCGCTCGGCGTGCAGCAGCTGGACCTGGCCTCGGCCGAGGCCGTCGAACCCGATACGGCGGTACCCGATTCCGGTCTCACCGGGAGCTTCCGGCGGGCCGTCACCGCTCTGCAGGACCGCCTGGTCCGGGACGAGCCGGCGGCCGCCGAGTCCTTCACGGGCTGGGCGTGGCTCGCAAGCCTGGAGGTGCGCGTCCTGCCGGGTCTGCGCGTCCGGGCGGACCCGGGCAAGGACCGCGAGCCGCTGGAGATCCCCATCGGCGCGCACATCGACCGGTCGGCCAAAGCCCTGTTCCTCTCCGCCCCGGCCGAACTGTTCTCCCGGCTGGGCACCGGCGCCGCGTTGGCCTGCCATTTCGCGGGCTCCCGCGGCCAGGTGGCCCGCCACTGGCGGGACTTCTGGGAGGAGGACGCCGTCACCACCGGTCACGCCGTACCCCTCACCTCGGCCGGCCAGCGGGACTTCGAGGAACAACAGCGCCGGGACGAACTGCTGCGCGACCGCTCCCTGCGGGCCGCGCAGGCGCCGACGCCCGCGAAGCTGGCGAGGGACGGACGCGGTACCCCGGCGAAGCCCGCCGGGCCGGTGCCCGGGCCCCGGCCCGCTCCCGGCGGCAAGGCGGCGACGACACCCAAGGCAGCACTTCCGAAGCCGCGCAACGCCGTCGTGCCCGAGCCACCGCGGCTGGTCGGCCTCGACCGGCTCGGTCGGCCCACGGTCCGCCGGACCGGGCCGGCCCCCAGCACCACGGGGGGACCGGTGCCGACCCAGGCGCAGCGTCCGTCCCGCACCCGGGCCGGCGGCCTGTCGACCCCCAGGCCGGGTGGTGCCGTACCCCGCGAACAGTCCACTCGGCACGGATTCCAGGACAGCAGCTCCAAGGAGGCCCTGGTCATCCGAACCCTCGCCGCCGTTCTCGGGGAGGACGCGGACAATCTCGACCAGCGCGGAAAGCTGAACGTCGGAGCCGACGTGGTCGACAGCGCCGGCCGCTACTACGAGATCAAGGCACACGGCGGCGCCCGACCGAGCGACGTCACCCTCACGGCCGCGGAGTACAACCGCGCCCGGGAACAGGGAGAGAACTACATCCTGCTCCTCGCCGAACACCTCAACGAGGGCAGCGGAGGTGAACCGGTTCTGACCCTGATCAGCGACCCGCTGGCCAAGCTCGATCTGGAGCCCGTGTCGGACGTCCGGCTCAAGGGTCTGCGCGCGGCCTCGCTGGAGGCCGAACGGTGGGAGTGGCCGGCGACCTGACGCCGGGCGACAGGTGGGCTCGACCCGGAGGTGCCCGGGCTGCGAGCGGTGTCGGGAAGGTGCTCGTGGCCCCGGCCACGCAGTGCCCTCGACCCGGCCGGCGCGGGCTCCTCAGGTCGAGCCGCCGCTCGTACGGGCCCGGTCCACCGACGGGCGTCAGCGCAGTGCGAGGACCTGGCCGGGCAGGAGCAGGTCGGGGTCGTCGCCGACGGTGTCGCGGTTGAGTTCGTAGAGGGCGGGCCAGCCGCCGTCGGTGGCGAAGGCCTGGGCGATGCCGCCGAGGGTGTCGCCGACCTCCACGGTCCAGCTGTCCGGGCAGTCTTCGTCGTCCGTGCAGACCGGAGCGGGGGCGTCGGCGTGGGATGGCGGGATGGCGGAGGCATGGGGCCGGGTGTGCGCCGGCCGGTGGCTGCGGGCGTGAGCGGTCGGCCGGTCGCCGCTGTGTGCGGCACGGGCTCCGCAGGCCGGCCACGGGGTCAGGCCGCGGCGCTCGGCCAGGTGCTCGGCCACGGCGATCTGCTGTTCGCGGGTCGCCCGGTCCGCGCGCGGCGCGTAGGCGAGGCCTCCGTTCGAACGCCAGGTCGGGCTGTCGAACTGCAGCCCCCCGTAGTAGCCATTACCGGTGTCGGCCTGCCAGCGCCCTCCGCTCTCGCACCTGGCGACGGCCTCCCAGTCCACTCCCGTTCGGAGGACCCCCGCGCTCGCCGCGGCGGCGGAGGCTGTTGCCGCGCCGCCGGCGACGGCGACGGCGAGCAGGGACAGGAAAACGACGACCAGGCGACGGGCCACGGACAGCGGTGACATGAATGCTCCGTACTCCGGGAACAGGGACCGGGCACCGAAGTGCCCCTCCCACCCATGCACCTGACGTCCTCGACGGATGGGAGCGAAGCGCCGATCTCGTTCGACCGGCGGCTCGACACCACTCGAACGCGGGGCCGGGCGACTGGGCCGGGTGATCGCCCGGGCGGGCCCGGAACATCTCCTCGCGCCGTCCGGGTGGGCTACTCGTGATCCACGACGGGGGGAGCGGGGCGCGGACTTGACGGCGCGGTGGCAACGGAGTGCTGCGGCGAGCGGACAGGGTCGATGCGGGGCGCGTCCGCAGTCCGGGGCACGGCTCGTCGGGAGGCCGGCCCTGATGGGGGACGTCGCCCGCCGGTGATGGCCCGGGGTGTGCGTCTCGGGTCCGGCGGGCACCAAGGCGAAGCGTAGGGCGGTGAGGGGTAGACGACCCGGCTCCTACCGCTCGGGGTGACGCAGGCGTCGCGGACGACGGCGGTGATCCGCACGGCCAGGTCCTCTGGGAGCGGGGGCCTCTCGGGAACCCGGCCGGCAGGAGGCCGGCAGCGCCCGGGGACGTGGTGCGGCTGTTCTGCTCGGCGGCCCGGAGGCCCGGGCGCGGAGGCGACGCGCGAACGCGAGGACCGGTTGCCTTGCAGGCGCGGTCCGGGGCCGGTGCGCGGTGGTGGAACCGTTCGCAGCACCTGCCGCTCCGTCCCCTGTCGCTCAGCACGCCGCCCCCGCCGCGGCGCCGGACGATGCCGGGCTGCCGGCGAAGTGCATCCTGTACGTCATTTCCAGAGGCGCCGAACGACAACGGAATCGGCACCTTGTCGCGAAGCTCCCCGACTGAACCAGGATTCCTGGGCGAGCCGCACAGAGGCGAGCGGGAGGCAGAAGCGCACCGGGCCTCGCCGTCAGGCCGGTCAACCCGCTACCGCGCGTAGCGGGGAAAATCTGCCCTTCACCAGCCGTGCACCGCGCCGGAGCGGTAAGTTGACGGCCGCCAACCATGGGGAGAACCGCTGACATGACCATCGATCAGGCTGCCCTCGGCAGCGCGGTGAAGGCGGTCGTCGTCGCCGCGCACGCCGATGACCAGGCCGCGCTGTACCGGGCCGTGATGCCGCCGGCAGGCACGGACACGCCCCCGGCCGAGGTCACCGCCTGGTTCGGGACGCTCCTCATCCACCTGGCGCTCGCTGCCGCGATCACCTCGAAGCTGCAGCGAGGCTGCCCCCGGGAGGCCGTCTCGGGGTGGATCGGGGAGGTGCTGGGCCCGCCGCCCACCCCGGCGCTGCTGCGTGCTGCGGATCCTGGCCGCATCGACCATGTCGAAGCGGTGAGCGCCGCAGCGGACTACTCCCAGTGCCACGAGTACGCCGTCGACCTGATCCGGTTGGGTCTGGCCGAGCCGGACGAGGCACCGGACGAGCGAGGCGTCGACGCCCACTGTGCGGTGACCAACGACAGTAAGACGCGGATCACCGTGATCGCGATGCTCGGCCGCCTCGCCGCCGTTCCTGGCGGGCGGGCTTGACGGTGCCGCTCCGGCAGCGCACGGGCGCCGGGCCGTTGTCGGGCTGCTCTGCGTCGTGACCTGGAAAGCGGCCTTCCCGTCCAGGCCGACCGGTCTCGGCGACGGCCGAAAGCGGTTCAGGCACGGATTCCGTGAAGTCGATCAGCTGGCGTGACGGTCTGTAGTCGGAAGCTGGTGGGTGGCAATGACGATCGATGCCGCGCTTGTGCTGGGCATTGCCCAAGACCGCGGCCCTGCACCGTGATCGAGCTGGTAGGAAGGGGGAATGGACGACAAGATCATCGCCCCGATCGACCAGATGCTCGCAGAACGCGCGTGCGAGCGGATCATTGTGGACTTCATCCACCGTCTCGACCTTGGCGAGCCGAGCTCGGTGGCTGAGCTGTTCACACCCGACGGCATCTGGCAATGGCCTTACGGTGACCGCCGCATCGAGGGCCGTGACGCCCTGCGGGCCTACTTCGCCTCGCGCCCGTCGGACAGGCTCTCGCGTCGCCTGATGACGAACATCCTGGTCACGGTGGAGTCCACGACGACGGCCCGCGCTGTCTCCTATCTGACGACGTATCGGGTCGACGGCTACGCCGGCGGCATGATCGAGCCTCGCCTCCCGGCCAACGTGGGCCACTACGAGGACACCTTCCGTAACCTCGATGGCAACTGGCTCCTCGCAACCCGCACCGTCTTCCTCCCCTTCGGTGCCGACACGGAGCGACTCCCCTCCCGGACCGCGGCTCGCACATGACGGGAAGCGCTTCGCAGCCCGAGTAACCGGCACTTCGGCGCGCTACGGTGCCGCCCGCGTTTTTCCCCTGCCGTCGGCGATGGGGCGTACGGACGGGGTCACCGAACGTCGTGCCCTGCTGTTCCGTAAACGGAGAGGTAGTGGTGATCGCGGCGGCTGGCTGCGGTCAGGAGGAGCCGCTTGCGCAGCAGCGGTGGCTTCGCTCGGCCGAACATGCTGCGCTTGAGCGCCTTCAGGTCGTTGACGCGGCCCTCGACCGGCCCGGAGGACCAGTCGGTGCTCATGCCGTAGACGACGGCGTCGAGGTCGGTGAGCAGTCCGGCGGCGAAGCCGGCCGGGCCGCACTGCTCGTCCGCGCAGACGTCGGCGATCCAGCGGGTCAGCTGGTCTCCTCGCGGTTGGTCATGATGGCCGCGAAGGTGCGGCCGTGGACGGCCGCGGCCGCGAGCTCGGGTGATCGGGCCAGCAGGATCGTGAGCTGCTGCGGCCAGCCTCCTCGAAGGCGTCGCGGTCGCCCGGCAGGCCATACCGTTGAGGAGGCCCTCGCGGAGGTCGAGGGCCGGCCGCCGGGCTCGAAGGGCGGCACCGCCCCGGCCGGCAGTACGACAACTGCGGTACCGTCGTCGCCCGCCTTCAGTGGGCCGAGCCGTTCTGCTCGACCGGCTCCGGCGTCAAGGTGTACCTGATGGCGCGTAACAGTGACATCGGCGCCCCGGTCTACGCCGGCACCGTTTCGATGGATGTCTACGCCTACGTCTGGCTTTGTACGCGAGGACGGGAGTCGTTTGTCGTCGGCTTCGGGAGTCACCGCGTGGGCCTGTTCCATGATCAATGTCGATGAGTTTGGGAGTCACTCACGGTCCGGCGAGCGATTCAGGGTC
>NZ_JBVJBI010000043.1:0-65551 GCF_055589745.1 Kitasatospora sp. NPDC041917
GCGCGAACCGGGTCGCCCTGATCACCGACGCGATGGGCGCCGCCGGCATGGGCGACGGCCTCTACCCCCTCGGCCCCCTCCAGGTCCAGGTCAAGGACGGCGTGGCCCGGCTGGTCGAGGGCGGCGCGATCGCCGGGTCCACCCTCACCCTGGACGTGGCGTTCAAGCGCTCGGTCACCGTCAACGGGCTGAGCCTGAACCAGACCGTCGAGTCGCTGTCCGCCACCCCGGCCCGGCTGCTCGGCCTGAGCGACTCGATCGGCTCGCTGGAGACCGGCAAGCTCGCCGACCTGGTCGTGGTCGACTCCGGGAGCTACGACCTGGTCGCCGTCATGCGCCGCGGCCGCTGGGTGCTCGGCGGCGAGACGTTCCGGCCCGTGAAGGCCGACTGAGCGACGCCCGGAACGCGACGCGGCCGCCCGTCCCCCTCGGGGGCGGGCGGCCGCGTCGCGTCCGCGGTGGCGTCAGCCGCTCGGCTCGATGGTGATCTGGTCGATCAGGATCGGCCCGGAGGGCACCGTGAAGGTCACCGAGTTCGGCCCGGCCTGGAACTGCGGGAGTATCCAGGTGGAGAACCAGGCGGCGGTCTGGTCCTTGGGGGGCGCCCCGTAGACCTTGTAGGTCACCCCGCTCGGCCAGTCCTTGCCGTTCACCGCGGCCCCGCCCTTGATGTCCGCGCCCGAGTAGTTGTAGTGCACGCTCAGCTTGTACGTCCCGGCCGTGGCGATGTCGCCGGTCCAGGTCACCGAACCGCCCGGCTGGAGCGTCAGGTAGCTGCCGTCGGCGGACTTGGCGCCCTTGACGCTGTTGCCGGACGGCGCGTTCTGCGCCTGGAGCTGGCCCGCGTCCACGCTCGTCGGCCCGGAGATGGCGGTGGCGCTCGACGTGGGGCCGGCGCTCGCGTTCGTGGCCGTCGGCGCCGGGCTGTTGGGGGCCGGCGGGGCGGTGGTCGCGGTGCCGCCCTTGGTGTTCTTGGTGTCGTCCGGGTCCCCGGTGGAGAGCGCTATGCCGGCGCCGATCGCTATCGCAGCGACCACGGCGACCGCGCCGATCACCGCGCCCTTGCTCCGGCCGCTGCTGCGCGGCTCCTCCCCCGGCTGCGGCCGGGAGTGCTCCGCGTAGCGGGTCTGCTGGGTGGGCGCGGCACCGTACTCGGGCTGCTGCGGCGATCCGGGCTGACCGCCGTACGGGGCCTGCGGCTGACCGCCCGGGTACCCCTGCGGCGGCATGCCCTGCTGGCCGTACGGCTGCTGCTGCTGTTGCTGCGCCCGCTGCGGATAGCCGTACTGCGCGCGCCCGACCTCCATCGGGCGGCTGTACGACGTGCGCGGGACCCCCTGCTGCGGCTCGGCCGGCTGCCCGGTGGAACCGTCGGCCGGGCGGTAGAGGTAGCCGAACGGGTCGTCGTCCTGCGGGGCACCGCCCCCCTGGCCCTCGGGCACTCCGTTGCTGCCGGCGGTCGTCACGGTGGTCTGCTCCCCCATCCGGTGCGCCGCCTGCTGCGGGCGGCGCAGATCATGGACGCTGTCGTACCGGGAACCCTACCTGTCGTATGTGACGGCGGGAAAAGACCCCTTGACAACTCGCGGGTAACCCGGGCCGACCTGGGCGGACCCGAGCCCGCACCGGCCGTCCGCCGGCTCAGCCCGCGCGCCGGTGCGAGCGCTCGCCGCGCGCACCGCGCACCGCCCCGCCCCGGGCCCGCTTCTCGTCGTACATCCGCTCGTCGGCGGTGTGCAGCACCTCCTCGATGCTCATCCCGCAGCCGGCCCAGCCGACCCCGAGGCTCACCCCCACCCGCATCGCCCGTCCGTCGATCCGCATCGGCGGGATGATGGCGCCCCGCAGCCGGTGGGCGAGGTCCTTGGCCTCCTCACGGCCGATCCCGTCGGCCAGCACCACGAACTCGTCACCGCCGAGCCGGGCCACCGTGTCACCGTCCCGGACGGCCTGGCTCAGCCGCCGGGCCACCTCGACCAGCACCGCGTCGCCCGCGTTGTGACCGAACCGGTCGTTGATCGACTTGAATCCGTCCAGGTCGCAGAAGAGCACCGCGAGCCCCTTGTCCACCGCCGCCGCGCCGCCTGAGCGGAACGGCGCCGACCAGGCTTCGCCGCCCGGCCCGTACTCGGCCGGGACCACCGCGTGGACGTGCTCCCCGTAGCCCGGGCCGAGCCCGCTCGGCAGGCCCTCGGGCAGTCCGTAGCCGTGCACCGGCCCGGCGTACGGGTCCGCGCCCTCCAGCCGCCCGTGCGCCGTGTGCGCGCTGTAGGAGTCGGCCGGGTAGCCGTACGGCTGCGGGTAGGCCGCCTCGACCTGGCCGGCCGCGGCGCCGACCGGCTGCGGCTGGGCGCAGAGCCGGCGGGCCAGCCGGGTCTTGAGCTCGGCGCCGTTCGGCAGCCCGGTGAGCGCGTCGTGGCTGGCCCGGTGGGCGAGCTGGAACTCGTGCCGCTTGCGGTCCTCGATGTCCTCGACGTGGGTGAGCAGGAAGCTCGGGCCCTCGGCCGCGTCCGCGACGATCGAGTTGCGCAGGCAGACCCACTGGTAGCCGCCGTCCCGCCGGGACAGCCGCAGCTCCGCGCGGCCGCTCTCGGCGCTGGTGCGCTCCAGCAGCGCCCGGTCCTCGGGGTGCACGAGGTCGGCGAAGCTCTGCTGCCGCAGCACCGCCCGGGGCCGGCCGAGCAGCCGGCAGAGCGCGTCGTTGACCCTGGTCAGCTGGCCGCGCCCGACGCCGTGCAGCTCGGTGATCGCCATCCCGCTGGGCGCGTACTCGAAGGCCTGGCGGAAGCTCTCCTCGCTGGCCCGCAGCGCCTGCTGCTCCTTCTCCAGGCGGGCCAGCGCGCGTTGCATCTCGGCCCGCAGCCGGGCGTTGCCGATCGCGATGGAGGCCTGCAGGGAGAACATCTCCAGCGCCTCGCGGGTCCACGCCCCGGGCCGCTTGCCGCTGCGCGGGCGGTCCACCGAGAGGACGCCGAGGAGGTCGCCGCCTGCGCTGTACATCGGGGCGAGCAGCCCGTCTGCGGGGTGCCAGTCGTTGGCGTACACCGGCAGCGGGCTGTCCCCGATCCAGCGCGGGATGTCGCTGGCGACGGCCCAGCCGCGGTCGTACGGCAGGAAGCGCAGGGTGCCCCAGTGGTCGCTGACGCCGAGCAGCCGGTCCCAGGACTCCCGGGAGCCGACCTGGCCGAGCAGCACGGAGGGGCCGCCCATCGGGCTCTCCTCCAGCTCCCAGACGGCCGCCACCACGAGGTCGCCGTCCGGCCGGACCAGGCTGACGGCGGCGGCGTCGAAGCCGAGCCCGTGCACCGCGCCTTCGACAACGGCCTGGAGCGTGCCAGCGAGGCTGCGGGCAGCGTTGAGGTCCGCCACGACCCGGTGCAAGGTGCGGAGGGTCGCGAGACGGACGTACGGCTCCGACTCGGCTTCCATGCGGGGGCTCCCCGGCTGCTTCGGATAGTTCTTGATTGGTTATCGTCCGATTGCCAGAAGAACTGAATCACAGGGAGCACAGCGCTCGGCACGCTCGGTCAGCAATAGGCCATCACTTGTGACTTAAATCACACGACACTAATGCGCCCTTAATCAGTTCATCTGTCCCATAGCGGGACATAAAGCGCTATCGGCACATTTCTGGTGGTCGACCGCATGGGCCCCGGACTGAAGCCGACTGGGCCCGCCGGTCCGGCCGCTTCACTCCTGAGGGTGAGTTCGGCCACCGGGCGCAACCCTTCGGCCGGAGCGCCGGTCCTACGACCAAGGCCCGATGCCGTTCCTCCCGGGTGACGACTACCGTGCGGTACGTGTACCCGTCCCCGCAGCCCGAAGCTGCCCCCCACGCCACGCCCGACGAGTTCCGGGCTGCCCTCTCCCAGCTCGCCGCCGGCGTGAGCCTGGTGACCGTCCACGACCCGGAGGACGGCGAGGACGTCGGCATGACCGCCACGTCCTTCCTCTCGGTGTCACTGGAGCCGCCGCTGGTACTGATCTCGGTCCGCGAGGACTCCCGGATGGACGAGGTGCTCTCCCGGACGGACACCTGGGCGGTCTCGGTGCTGACCGAGGGACAGAAGACGCTCGGCTCCCGGTTCGCCATGAAGGGCCGGCTCAGCGACCGGCTGCTGTTCGCGGACACCCCGCACCGACGCGGCCCGCGCACCGGCGCACCGCTGATCGACGGCGCGCTGGCCACCGTCGAGTGCCGCACCGAGCAGCGGATACCCGCCGGCGACCACACCCTGCTGCTCGGCCGCGTCCTGGAGGCCGTGGTCCCCGACCCGGCCGGCCGCCCGCTGCTCTACTTCCGCGGCGGCTACCGCACCCTCGGCTGAACCGCCCGCCGGCTACTCGCCGCCGCGCGGCGCCCGGCGGCCCTGCTTCAGTTCGGAGCGGAGCCGCTTGTTGGTCAGCCGCCGCTCGACCGTCCCCCGGCTCGGCCTGGTCGCCCGCCGGGCCTTCGGCGGCGGTGCGCACGCCTCGCTCAGCAGCGCCGACAGCCGGGCCGCGGCCGCCTCCCGGTTGCGCCACTGCGAGCGGAACTCCGAGGCCTGGACGACCAGCACCCGGCCGTCCACCAGCCGGCCGGCCAGCCGCTCCAGCGCACGCTCGCGCCACACCTCGGGCAGCGCCCCGGTCGATGCCAGGTCGAAGCGCAGCTCGGCCTTGGAGTCGGAGGTGTTGACGTGCTGGCCGCCGGGGCCGGAGGAACGCGAGAAGCGCCAGACGAGCTCGGCGTCGGGGACGACCACCGACCCCCGTACGCGGATGGGCTCGGACATGCGTCCATCATCCCGCGCCCGGCCCGCCCGGTCACCCGGTTATCGGTACGCCCCCGCGCCCGCGCACCCGGTTACCCCGATCCGCCCCGAGCCCCGACAATGGCGTACGTGATCGAGCTCGGCTACTCCCTCTCCAACCGTTTCCCCGACCCCCCGCAGACGGACTACCGCACCGCGTCGGTGCACGCCCTGCGCTACGACCTGTTCTGCGGCGACGTCTACCTGGACGGCGAGGGCTCGGACCTGTCCACCGCCTGGGGCTGGGTTCCGGTGCTCGACTTCGCCTGGGCGCTGTGCGACGTCGCCGAGCTCCTGGACCGCGACCCGGACGGCGGCCGGGCCGCCCGGGTGCAGACCGCCGACCTCGACTTCACCCAGAACACCGAGCTGCTGCGCTTCGCCCGCCGCTTCAACTGGGTCGAGGTCACCGCCACCTGGCTGCCGGACGAGCCGCCGGTGGTGGTCCGCCACGGCGAACTGCGGCGCGAGGCCCGGGACTTCCTCCAGGACACCCTGGCCGACCTCTTCGACATGCACCCCGGCCTGGCCGACAATCCGAACATCTGGACTCTGCAGGGCCGGTTCCGGCGGATCTGACACCGGCTTTGCCCGGGCTTTGCCCTCCGATTGGCGCCCGCGAAGAATTCACGCTTCCTGCGGAACCAAGCCGCCGGAGTATTGCGTTGTCCCGGGAAAAAGCGCACGAAGCGAACGAAGGGACTGCAATCGTCATGCCAGTGAGCCTCTCCAAGGGTGGCAACGTCTCGCTGACCAAGGAGGCCCCCGGTCTGTCCGCGGTCACCGTCGGCCTGGGTTGGGACGTCCGCACCACGACCGGCGCCGAGTTCGACCTCGACGCCAGCGCGATCGTCCTGAACGCGGACGGCAAGGTGCTGTCCAACGCCCATTTCGTGTTCTTCAACAACACCAGCACGCCGGACAACACCGTCGTGCACACCGGTGACAACCGCACCGGTGAGGGCGCGGGCGACGACGAGGCGCTCAACATCAGCCTGTCCGGCCTGCCGGCCGAGGCCGTCAAGATCACCTTCCCGGTCACCATCTACGACGGCGTCGCCCGCGGCCAGAACTTCGGCCAGGTCCGCAACGCCTACATCCGCGTGGTGAACGCGGCCGGCGGCGCCGAGATCGCCCGCTACGACCTCTCCGAGGACGCCGCCACCGAGACCGCGATGATCTTCGGCGAGCTCTACCGCAACGGCGCGGAGTGGAAGTTCCGCGCCGTCGGCCAGGGCTACGCCTCCGGCCTGGCCGGCATCGCCCAGGACTTCGGCGTGCAGATCTGACGCACCCGCGGGAAACACCGCGGCGCGGGAAGTCGGTCCGTCCGACTTCCCGCGCCGCGGTTCTCGTTTCCGGGGCCCGGTCGCCTCAGCGCGAGGCGCGCAGCTCCGGCAGCTCGATCAGCTCGGTCTCGTCCTCCGGCGTCAGGTCCACCACGGTCGGCTCGCCCTGTTCGGGCCGCTCGGCCGGCTCCGCCGCCCGGGCCTCGGCCTCGGCCTTCGCGGCCACCGCCTCGTCGCCCACCACGTCCGCCAGGTCGGCGCGCTCCCCCAGCTCGGCGACGCTGCCCACCGCCGGCGCCGGGGCCGCCGGGCGCGCCGGAACGGCCGAGCCGCGGCCGAAGAAGCTGAAGCCCTGCCCGCGCGTCTGCCCGGACTGCGCCGGCCGCGGCCGCTGCCGCTCCCCCGGCGCGGGCGCCGCGGCGGGCACGGCCGGAGTCCCGCCGAGCTGACCGACCGTCGCGGTCAGCGCCGGACGCACCGGCTCGGGGCGCACCGGCTCGGGGCGCACCGGCGACTGGGCGACCGGGGCCTGCCCCGGAGTGGGCACCGAGGGCGCCACCGGAGCCGGTACGGCCACCGGTGCGGGCACCGCGACCGCCGGAACCGCCGGGACGGCCGTGCCGACCGCCGGCTCCGCCGCACGCGCCCGCAGGGCGAGCTCCGCACCCGCCGTACGCGCCCGCTGCGCCTCCTGCTCCGCCGCGCGGCGCTCCAGGTGCCGCAGCACCGACGCCGCCCGCACGTACGCGGCCGGGCTGGCCGGGTGCTTCGGACGGCTCGCGGCGAGCGCCCGCTGGGCCGCCTCGGCCTCCTTGAGCGCCTGCTCGGCGACGGTCACGGCCCGCTCGCGCAGCAGCCGGGCGATCTCGGTCTCGGCCTTCGCCAGCCGTGACTTCTCCGCCGTCAGCCGCCGCCCGAACCGGGTGGCCCGCTCCTCGGCGACCTCCGCCGCGTACTCGGCCTCGGCCAACTGCTCCTCGAACCGCTCCTCGGCGCGCATCCGCTGGGCCGCGGACATCTCGGCGGCCGCCCGGGCCGCCTTGTCCCGCTGGCGCAGCAGCAGCGCGAAGCCGAGCGTCGCGATCACCGCCGCGACGCCCACCGAGCGCACCAGGATGGTGTCCTGACTGAAAAGCAGAGCGGCCAGTGCGGCGACCAGCAGTACGCCGGTGGCGGTGGGGGGGAAGGCCCGGCCGAGGACGGAGGAATGACGGTGGCGTCCGCGAGACATGTCCAAGAAACTAGCGTGCGAATTGGGGCCGTGTCAGCCCAGGGTCCCCTTCCGCCCTTGACAGGGTTCGGTTCTTACCGCACGTGCCCGGATTCTCACCCAAGATCACGAGGAAAGGGCCGCTCAGCGACGCCTCAGCGACACCTCAGCGGTGCGAGGCCGCCTGACCGCCCGGGTCGTCGTGGTTCTCCGGCAACTTGCACACGTGCTGGATCCAGAGCGCCGCCGCTATCACCGCGGCCCCCGCCAGCACCGCGAGCCCGGCCGTCACGGCCTGGTCCTTGCGGGCCGACACGTCCAGCTCGCCCAGCAGGTAGATCCCGGCCCCCGCGTAGACGCCGGTGACCACCGCCGAGACCAGCGCGCTGGCCTGCCCCAGCACCACCGCCCGGGCCGCCAGCAGCGGGTCGACCCCCTTCGCCCCGGGCTGTCGCTCGCGCACCGCCTTCAGCCGGGCCCGCAGCGACAGCGCGGTCGCCAGCAGGATCACCGCCACCGCCGCCAGCACCACCGGCGCCGCGGCGGGCACGGCCGGCAGCGTGTCCACGGAGGCCCACAGCTTGGCGCCGGCCCAGGACAGCGCCGTCGTGGCGGCGGTGATGCCGATCAGCAGGCGGAGGCGAAGCAGCTTCACTCGGAGGAGGTCCTTCCCGGGTACCAGAACCGGCCGCCCGCCCGGTGGCCCGGCGCGGCGACGCCAAGCCACCGTACCGGGCCCGGCCGGGCGGACACCCGCGCGAACGACGGACACCTACTCGTACGGCCGGGCCCCCGGTCGAGTTCCCCGGGCGACGGCTGGGCCGTCGGCCCGGCTGTCGGCCCTCCGAGCCCGGCCCCGGGCCTACTCCGGCAGCGTCAGCCGGATGTCCTCGCGGCGCTTCACGCCCTGCGCGTCCGGGCCGCCCAGCGCGGTCAGCAACGCGTCCACCCGCCCGTGCCCGGGCACCTCGGCCTCCGGCTGGGCGTCCAGCCAGGGAGCGAGCACGAAGGCCCGCTCGTGCGAGCGCGGGTGCGGCAGCAGCAGCTGCGGGTCGTCGCTCAGCACGCCCTCGTAGGCCAGGATGTCGACGTCCAGGGTGCGCGGGCCCCAGTGGACGGTCCGCACCCGCCCGAAGGCGTCCTCGATGGCGTTACCGCGCTCCAGCAGGTCCCGCGGGGGCAGCGAGGTGCGCAGCACCACGACCGCGTTGTAGTAGTTCGGCTGCTCCTCCGGCCCGCCGACGGCCTCCGTCTCGTACACCGCGGAGACGGCCTTGATCCTCAGCCCCGGGGTGTCGGCGAGCGCGTCGACGGCGCCCTGGAGGGTGTCCAGCCGGTTGCCCAGGTTGCTGCCGAGCGCGACGACCGCGCAGCGCTGGCTGTGCAGCGTGGTGTCGACGGAGTCCACCCGGTCCTCCAGGTCGAACGCGTTCGGCGTAGCGGTCTGGTCGCTGGTGCTCATCGGAAAACGTCCTCTACATCGGATACCGGGCGCGCGGTGGGGGTCATGCGCGGCCCCGGTGGATGGTCACGGTCACGTCGTCGAACGGCACGGTGATCGGGGCGTCCGGCTTGTGCACGGTGACCTCGACCTCCTCGACCGCTTCGTGCTTGAGGCACTGGTCGGCGATGCGCTGGGCCAGCGTCTCGATCAGGTCGACCGGCTCCCCGGAGATGATCGCGGTGACCTCCTCCGCCACCAGCCCGTAGTGCGCGGTGCGGGTGAGGTCGTCTCCGGCCGCGGCGGGGCGGGTGTCCAGGTACAGCACCAGGTCGACCACGAAGGTCTGCCCCTCGACGCGCTCACGCTCGAAGACGCCGTGGTGGCCCCGGGCTCGCAGCCCCCGCAGGGTGACGCGGTCCAGCAAACGAATCACTGCTCCCAGTCGGACGGGCCCCACCCGGCGAAAGGCACGGACGGGCAGGGCGAAGGCGGGCAGCACGCCCGCCACTCCGTTTCGAATCTACCCGCGAGCACGGACAACGCCTGACCGTCCTACCCGGCACGAACCGACGCCACGCGCACCGATATGGCGATTGACGTGAACGTTCGGTGACCACTCGGAAATTCCCGGCGACTTTTCGGCACGGCATTTCCGCGGCCGCCGGAATCAGCTCTCCTCGTCGTCGTCCCCGCTGGTCAGAACGGGTGAACCGTGATGCGACCAGAGCTTCCACCCGGCCGGGGTACGGCGGAACAGATTCGTCGACACGACCTTTCCGCCGACCAGCGGTCCGAGCTCCCCCTCCTCCTCCGACTCGCCGCCGGACAGGATGTTCTCGGTGCACGTGACAAGGGCCACATCACCGTGCACCTCGGCCTCGACATCGGTCAGGAAGAACTGGATGTACTCCGTGTTCATCATGATCAGCATGTACGACCTGGTCACCTGCGCCCGGCCGCGGAGCACCGGCCAGCCCGGGTGCACGCACACCACGCCGCCCTTGTCGTCGGCGTCGGCGGCACCCAGCCAGGCCTCCTCGACCGCTTCCAGGTCCCCCCGTTCCAGCGCCTCGTAGAGCCCCCTGTTCGCCGCGAGCACGGCCTCCAGGTCCGCCTCGCGCGCCCGCCCGGCCGTGCCGCCGCTCAACCTGCCGTCACCTGTCACAGACCCTCCCTCACCCCAACCGCGCCGCGTGCTGCCAGGCCGCGACCACCCGGACGGCGTCCGCCGTGCCGGACACGTCGTGCACCCGCACCGCCCAGGCTCCGGCCCGGGCTGACAGCACCGACACCGCGGCCGTCGCGTCGTCGCGCTCCCGGGCCGGGCGCAGTTCCCCGGTTGCCGGGTCGGCGAGCAGCGTACCCAGGAACCGCTTGCGCGAAGCCGCCACGAGCACGGGACGGCCGAGCGCGGTGAGCGCGTCCAGCCGGCCGAGCAGCGCCCAGTTGTGCTCGGAGGTCTTGGCGAAGCCGAGCCCCGGGTCGAGGATCAGCTGGTCCTCCTTGACCCCGGCCGCCAGCAGCGCGTCCACCCGGTCGGTCAGCTCGGCGACCACGTCCCGCACCACGTCGTCGTAGACCGCCGTCGCGTACATGTCGGCGGACTGCCCGCGCCAGTGCATCACCACGAAGGGCGCGCCGGTCTCGGCGACCACCCGGGCCATCGCCGGGTCGGCGAGGCCGCCGGAGACGTCGTTGACGATCGCGGCACCGGCCTCGACGGCGCGCTCGGCGACCGTGGCGCGCATGGTGTCCACGGAGACCATCACCCCGGCGTCGGAGAGCTCGCGCACCACCGGGAGCACCCGGCGCAGCTCCTCCTCCTCGGACACCCGCTGCGAGCCCGGCCGGGTGGACTCGCCGCCGACGTCCACCAGGTCCGCGCCGCGGGCCCGCAGCGCGAGGCCGTGCGCGATCGCCTTGGCGGGGTCGTGCCACATCCCGCCGTCCGAGAAGGAGTCGGGCGTGACGTTGACCACGCCCATCACGGCGCAGCGCTCCAGCCGCGGCAGACCGGCCGGCAGGGAGAAGGACGGCGAATCGTTCATGTTTCCCATTATCGAACGGGGCCCCCGCCGAGGATGCTCGGCGGGGGCCCCGTTCCGTGTCGGCGGGCCGGCCCCGGGGGGCGGTGACGGGCCTCAGGCGGCCTCGGTGACCTCGCGGGTCGACGGGACCGGCATCAGCCCCTCGCGCTGGCGCCGGCGGCCGAAGCGCGGCATGCCGAGTGTGATGAAGGCCTCCGCCTGCATCGCGGCGAAGCCGATCCGCGGCAGGTCACGGGTGCTCGGGAAGACCAGGAAGCGCGGCTCCCACTCGGGCTGGAACTTGGCGTTGAACTTGTACAGCGACTCGATCTGGAACCAGCGCGACAGGAAGACCAGCAGCCCGCGCCAGGCGCGCAGCACCGGGCCGGCGCCGATCCGCTCGCCGCGGGCGAGCGCCGAGCGGAACATCGCGAAGTTGAGCGACACCCGGCGCACGCCCATCGCGGGCACCGCCTGCAGCGCGGCGACGATCAGCAGCTCGTTCAGGCCCGGGTCGGCGGCGCGGTCGCGGCGCATCAGCTCCAGCGAGATGCCGTCCGGCCTCCAGGGCACGAAGTGCAGCACGGCCTTCAGGTCGTCGCCCTCCTCGCCCTCCTCCGGGGCCTTGTGGGCGGTGACCACCACGCAGTCGTCGTCCAGCGGGTCGCCGAAGCGGCCGAGGGCCATCGAGAAGCCGCGCTCGGTGTCGGTGCCGCGCCAGCGGGCGGCGGCGTCGGCGATCCGGTACTTCTCCTCCGCGGTGAGCTCGGAGACCCGGCGCACCTGGCAGGAGTAGCCGTTGCGCTCGATCCGCTTGACCATCTGGCGCACGTTGCGCATGGCCCGGCCGGAGAGCGAGAAGGAGGCGGTGTCCACGATCGCCTCGTCGCCCAGCTCCAGCGCGTCCAGGCCCGCCTCGCGGGTCCAGACCTCGCCGCCGACCTCACTGCACCCCATCACGGCCGGCACCCAGGCGTGCTCGCGGGCCTCGGCCATGAACACCTTGATCGCGCCGGGCCAGGCCTCGACGTCGCCGACCGGGTCGCCGGAGGCCAGCATCACGCCGGAGACCACCCGGTAGGAGATCGCGGCCTTGCCGGTGGGCGAGAACAGCACGCTCTTGTCGCGGCGCAGCGCGAAGTAGCCGAGCGAGTCCCGCTCGCCGTGCCGCCCGAGCAGCTCGCGGACCTTCTCCTCGTCCTCCGCGGTCAGCTCGGGCTTCGGCTTGCCCGGGCGCAGCGCCAGGTAGGCGGTGGTGAAGGCGGTCAGCAGGCCGAGCCCGCCGAGCAGGTAGGCGACCAGGTCGGACATCCGGACGTTGTTGTACCGGACCGGGCCCTCGAAGCCGAACAGCCCGTACCCGACGTGCTGCAGGCGCTCGGCCAGGCCGGGGTGGCCGATCTCGTACTTGGTCCGGGTGCTCACGATCAGCAGGCCGAGCAGCACGCTGAGGACGCCCATGACGACCAGGTTGACCAGCGCCCGCCAGCGGGTGCGCGGGTCGGCCTTGGCGTAGAACTCACGCTGGTGGACCAGCATCACGACGAGGAGCACCAGCGAGACGACCGCCGGGCCGATCTGGTGCCAGCGCACGATGTGCAGTCCGGCGCTGACCGGCAGCAGCACGCAGACCGCCCGCCAGGCCCGCCGCTTGCGGCGGCGCAGCGCGTGCGCCAGCGGCACCAGCAGGATGCCGACCATCAGCGCGCCGACCGCCGCCAGGCTGGTGGTGCCGCCCGGCAGCTGCCCCGCGAAGGTGTGCACCTTGGTGTGCCGGAGCTTGGGGAACACCGCGCTGGCGATGTCCACGAGCCCGATCAGGAGACAGGCGTAGCCGACCGCTCCGGGGAGCCAGGCCCTCGGGACGGCGGACGCCTGGTTGCGCAGCGTCTGCAGGCCGCGGCGACGGCGCGGCGGCTGCTCGGGGCTCGGCTCAACGGACACGGGAACGCTCATGGAAGCTCAGCGTAGAGGCTGCGGTGCGGTGTCCTGTCACTCCGGGGGAGGACGCGTGATGGACCTTCATGCCTATTCCTTCATCAGGCAATGCGCATACCAAGGACCCGGAAACGATCGGTAAACCGGGTCCGTGGTCGCGCTGCGGGTTGAGCCGGCGGTGGGAGCCGGGGGCCCGCCGCAGCGTGGCGCGGCAGGACCCTCCGGGACGCGTTACGTACGGTGGACGCCGCATTCTAGGGCGCCGGTTGCCTGTGGTTCCCCCCGCCCTTCCCAGCCCGCCGGGCGTCCGGACGGCCTAGCCGCGGTGGCCCGGCCTGACGGACCGCCAGACCATGAAGCCTGCACCGCCCGTGTCCCACCGGAAGGCCGACGGCATGGAACTGACCAGCGACGCGCTGGTGAACTCGCTGCTCGCACTCGGCGTCGCGGCAGTCGTCGCGACCCTGTGGGTCTGGCCGCGGCTGGCGCCCCAGCGGCCGCTGCCGGTGCTCGGCCGGATCGGACTGCTGACGGTCGTTCAGGCCTCGGTCCTGGCCGTGCTCGCGCTGTCGGTGAACAACTCCTTCGGGTTCTACACCTCCTGGGACGACCTGCTCAGTCCGGGCGGCGCCAAGCTCGCGCTGACCGGCAGCGCGAACCACAAGGGCGGCGCCCCGGTCTCCGACGCGCTGGTCCAGCCCACCACCGAGGGCGGCCTGGAGACCATCACCAACCTGCCGAAGGGCCCGCCCGAGGAGGTCGGCAGGATCGAGTCGGTCCGGGTCAGCGGCAAGGAGACCGGCTTCTCCGACCAGATGTTCGTCTACCTGCCGCCCGCGTACTTCGACCAGAAGCTCGCCCTGGTCCGCTTCCCCGTCCTGCTGGCCATCGCCGGCTACCCGGGCACCACGCTGAACCTGCTGCACGAGCTCCCGTTCGCCCAGACCGCGATCGACCTGCAGCGCTCCGGCAGGATGCCGCCGACCGTCCTGGTGATGGCCCGCCCGGCCGTCGTCCCGTCCCGGGACACCGAGTGCGTGGACGTCCCCGACGGGCCGCGCACCGAGACCTGGTTCGTCAAGGACGTGCCCGAGGCCATCCGCAGCAGCTACCGGGTCGGCCGCACGGCCGGCTCCTGGGGCACCCTCGGCTACTCCACCGGCGGCAGCTGCGCGCTGCGCCTGGCGATGCGCTTCCCGAACGTCTACGGCAACGCGGCGAGCCTGCACGGCGACTTCACCGTGCGCCAGGACAACTACACCGGCGGGGACCTCTTCAACGGCGACAAGGCGCTGACCCAGCAGCACGACCTCGGCTGGCGGCTGCAGAACCTGCCCGTCCCGGCGCTCAACCTGCTGGCGGTCTCCACCCGCACCGAGGGCGACTACCCCCAGACCGTCCAGTTCGTCGACCAGGCCACCCGGGCCGCGGCGGCCAACCCGCAGTTCACGATCGACTCGCTCTACCTGGACGACGGCGGGCACAACTTCGACAGCTGGACCAGGGAGCTCCCGGCCACCCTCGAATGGCTGGGCTCGCACCTGGGCTAGGACCCGGCCAGGCCCCGGCGAGGACCCGGCTGGGACAGGTGAGTGATTACCCGCCGGTCGGCCCGGACGGCCGGCGGCCCGGGGGGAACGTATCGCGACCGCCCGTCGGCCACCGCCGGGCACCGCCCCGGACCCGCGCAGGAGGCACCGTGCTGAGCACCCGCTCGCTCTTCGACGAGATCTACCGGAACGACCAGGCGTACCAGCTGTTCTGCAGCATCGCGGCCGACGGCGAGGACCAGGGCGGCTGGGAGAACGAGCGGATCACCACGCTCACCCGGGACCCGGTCCTCGCCCCGAAGGTGGCCCGGCACGGTGCCGACGAGCGCAAGCACGGCCGGATCTTCACCCAGCTGCTGCACAAGCGCGGCCTGCCCAAGGTGCCGGTGCCGGACGAGGCCGACTACTGCATGCTGCTGGAGCGCCAGGGCGTCGGCCTCTCGCACGAGCGGCTGAACAGCGACGTCCCGCTGACCGACCGCGAGATCATCACCTACCTCGTGCACAGCCGGGTCACCGAACAGCGCGCCGCCGAGCAGATGCGCCGGCTGGTGAAGGTGTACCAGGGCAACCCCGACCTCGGCCGGGCGATGCGGATGATCTCCGCCGACGAGGACAACCACCTCGCCTACTGCCACGAGGAGCTGCTGCGGCTGCTCTCCGAGGGCCACGGCCCGTACATCCGGCACGCCCTGGAGACCAGCGCCCGCGGCGAGATCCGCACCCACCGGGACGTCGGCCTCGCCGTCACCTCCCGGATGGCCCGGATCCTGCGCTGGCCGCGCTGGCAGCTCGCCCTGGTCACCCTCGGGGTGTGGGCGCTCTACCTGTACGACCGCGCCTACGGCTGGCGCCGGATGGTCACGCTGCGGATGCCGGAGCGCCGCAACGCGCTGGGCACCCCGGCCCCGCCGCACGCGGAGCACGAGGTGCTCTGAGCACCGCCCGGCCGGCCGCTGGCCCCTACCGGCCGATGATGAGGCTCATCGCCTCGGCCCGGGTGGCCGGGTCGCGCAGCTGGCCGCGCACGCAGGAGGTGATGGTCTTGGCGCCGGGCTTGCGGATGCCGCGCATCGACATGCACATGTGCTCGCACTCGACCACGACGATCGCCCCGCGCGGCTCCAGGATCCGCATCAGCGCGTCGGCCACCTGGCTGGTCAGCCGCTCCTGCACCTGCGGCCGGCGGGCGTAGACATCGACCAGCCGGGCGAGCTTGGACAGCCCGGTGATCTTGCCGCTGGTGGACGGGATGTACCCGACGTGGGCCACGCCGCGGAACGGCACCAGGTGGTGCTCGCAGACCGAGGTCAGCTCGATGTCCTTGACCAGCACCATCTCGTCGTGGCCGAGGTCGAAGGTGGTGGTGAGGACGTCCTCGGGCTCCTGCCACAGGCCCGCGAATATCTCCTTGTACGCCCGCGCGACCCGGGCCGGGGTCTCCCGCAGACCCTCGCGGTCCGGGTCCTCCCCGACGGCGAGCAGCAGCTCGCGGATGGCGTCCTCGGCCCGCTTCTGGTCGAAGGTACCGACGGCGGGCGGACCGTCGAACGTCACCGGGTCGATCATGCGGGCCTCGCTTATGTATCGGAAGACTCTGGCTGAACAGCACGGATGCCGCGCCTCCAGGGTACAAACCCTGGTGACGCGGCATCCATTCCCTACGGAGCGGGGGTCAGCCCTCGGTCGGCGGCTCGGCCGTCGGCAGCGGCGGGAGCTTCACGACGTCCACCGGAGCGCTCTCGACGGAGGCGGCGCCGTTGGTGAGCGCCAGCTCCTTCGGGGACTGCACCGGCGGCCGGGTGGACGGCGTGCGACGGGAGGAACCCGTCCAGGCCGGCCGGGCCGGGCGCTTGACGATCGGGGCGAAGACCTCGGCGATCTGCTCCTTGTTCAGGGTCTCCTTCTCCAGGAGCTCCAGGACCAGGTTGTCGAGCACGTCGCGGTTCTCGACCAGGATCTCCCAGGCCTCGTTGTGCGCCGTGTCGATGAGCTTCTTGACCTCCTCGTCGACCAGCCCGGCGACCTCTTCCGAGTAGTCGCGCTGGTGGCCCATCTCACGGCCCAGGAACGGCTCCGAGCTGTCGTTGCCGAACTTGATCGCACCCAGGCGCTCGGTCATGCCGTACTGGGTGACCATGGCCCGGGCCGTCGCGGTGGCCTTCTCGATGTCGTTCGAGGCGCCCGTGGTCGGGTCGTGGAAGACCAGCTCCTCCGCCGCGCGACCGCCCATCATGTAGGCGAGCTGGTCGAGCATCTCGTTGCGGGTGGTGGAGTACTTGTCCTCCTCCGGCAGCACCATGGTGTAGCCGAGGGCCCTGCCGCGGGACAGGATGGTGATCTTGTGCACCGGGTCGCTGTACTGGCAGGCCGCCGCGACCAGGGCGTGGCCGCCCTCGTGGTACGCGGTGATCTTCTTCTCCTTGTCGGACATGATCCGCGTGCGCTTCTGCGGACCGGCCACGACGCGGTCGATCGCCTCGTCCAGGATGCCGTTGTCGATCAGCTTCTTGTCCGAACGGGCGGTCAGCAGCGCCGCCTCGTTGAGGACGTTCGACAGGTCGGCACCGGTGAAGCCGGGGGTGCGCTTGGCGACGGCCGACAGGTCGACGTCGGGCGCGATCGGCTTGCCCTTCTGGTGCACCTTGAGGATGTCCAGCCGGCCCTGGAGGTCGGGGCGCTCCACCGCGATCTGGCGGTCGAAGCGGCCCGGGCGCAGCAGCGCCGGGTCCAGGATGTCGGGGCGGTTGGTCGCGGCGATCAGGATCACGCCGCCCTTGACGTCGAAGCCGTCCATCTCGACCAGCAGCTGGTTGAGGGTCTGCTCGCGCTCGTCGTGGCCGCCGCCGAGGCCCGCGCCGCGGTGCCGGCCGACGGCGTCGATCTCATCGACGAAGACGATCGCCGGGGCGTTCGCCTTGGCCTGCTCGAAGAGGTCGCGGACGCGGCTGGCACCGACGCCGACGAACATCTCGACGAAGTCCGAGCCGGAGATGGAGTAGAACGGCACCCCGGCCTCGCCCGCGACGGCGCGCGCCAGCAGGGTCTTACCGGTACCGGGCGGGCCGTAGAGCAGCACGCCCTTGGGGATCTTGGCGCCGACGGCCTGGAACTTGGCCGGCTCCTGGAGGAACTCCTTGATCTCGTGGAGCTCCTCGACCGCCTCGTCCGCGCCGGCGACGTCGGCGAAGGTGGTCTTCGGGGTGTCCTTGGTGAGCAGCTTGGCCTTGGACTTGCCGAACTGCATGACCCGGGAGCCGCCGCCCTGCATCTGGTTCATCAGGAACAGGAAGACCAGGACGATGATCACGATCGGGAGCATCGACAGCAGCAGGCTGACGAAGGTGCTCTGCTTCTCGGGGCTGATCGTGTAGCCCTCGGCGAGCGTGCTCTGGTCCTTGTCGTTGACCTGCGCCTGCAGCTTGTCGGCGATGGCGACGCCCTGGTCGCCGATGTACGAGGCCTGGAACTTGGTGCCGGACGGGGCCTTGCCCGTACCGGCGCTGGGCAGTGTGGCGCCGTCCTTCAGCTGGATCTTGATCGTGTTCGAGTCACCGGTGGTGATCTGCGCCGACTTGACGTTGTGCGCGTCGATCGCCGCGACGACCTGACCGGTGTCCACCGTCTTGTAGCCGTTCGAGTCCGAAACGACCTGCATCAGTACGATGACGGCGAGGACGGCCAGCACGATCCACATGATCGGCGCACGGAAGTATCGCTTGACGTCCATCCATGCGGGGCGTTGCCGCCCCGTCCCTCCTGCCACTCAACGGCGCCGAGGACTGTTGACCGCGGCGCGTCCGAATTGATGCTCATGTGAAGAGCGGTTTATTGGACCGTACCGCAGTCCGACCCACCCATGGTGGGAGCACGGCGACACGGCTTTGGTTCTCTGTCTCCCGGGTGCAACGGGCGGGAACGGCCCACTGTTCCCGCCCGTCGCCCGAACGGGGACCTCAGCCGCCGTAGACGTGCGGCGCGAGGGTGCCGATGAAGGGGAGGTTGCGCAGCTTCTCCGCGTAGTCCAGGCCGTAGCCGACCACGAACTCGTTGGGGATGTCGAAACCGACGTACTTCACGTCGATCTCGACCTTGGCCGCGTCCGGCTTGCGGAGCAGGGTGCAGACCTCCAGCGAGGCCGGACCGCGCGAACCCAGGTTGCCCAGCAGCCAGGACAGCGTCAGACCGGAGTCGATGATGTCCTCGACGATCAGGACGTCACGGCCGGCGATGTCGGTGTCCAGGTCCTTCAGGATCCGCACCACGCCGGAGGACTTGGTGCCCATGCCGTACGAGGAGACGGCCATCCAGTCCATGGTGACCTGCGAGTGCAGGGTCCGGGCCAGGTCGGCCATGACCATCACGGCCCCCTTGAGGACGCCGACGATCAGCAGGTCCTTCCCTGCGTAGTCCCGGTCGATGCGCTCGGCCAGCTCAAGGAGCTTGGCGTCGATCTCGTCCTTGCTGATGAGCACCTTCGCGAGGTCAGCGCCCATGTCGTTCTGGTCCACCGGGGATACGTCCTCAAACGTTCGGGGTATGTGTGGCCGGCGGTCGGCTCCCCCGGGGCATGCCTCGCCCGTCAGTCGCCCTGCCGCCGAAAGACCAGCGTGCCACACCTGCGGGTGGCCTCGACTCCCCCGGGTAGGTGCAGCGGGCCCTGTCCGCGCCATCCGGTGACCAGCAGGTCGATCGTCTCCAGGTGCCGGGCGAACAGGTCCCCGGCCGGACAGCCCGCCCGCAGCGCGGCCCGGCGCAGCACCCGGCGGCGCACCGCGGGCGGCAGTTCGGCCAGTTTCACGGCGTCCAGGGCGCCGTCGCCCGTACGGAGGTCGCGTTCGGCCAAAGAGGCCCACTGGTCGAGGGCGTCGGCGTCGTCGCGGAACAGCCGGGCGGTCCGGGCCAGCGCCTCGACCACGCCACCGCCCAGGTGCTTCTCCAGGACCGGCAGCACCTCGTGGCGGACCCTTGAGCGGGTGTAGGCGGGATCACAGTTGTGCGGGTCGTCCCAGACCGGGATCGACTGGGCGGCGCAGGCCTGCCGGGTGGCGGCCCGGTCCAGCTCCAGCAGCGGGCGGCGGTAGCGGCCCTTGTGGGCGGGCATCCCGGCCAGCGAACGGGCGCCGGAGCCGCGGGCCAGGCCCAGCAGCACGGTCTCGGCCTGGTCGTCCCGGGTGTGGCCGAGCAGCACCGCGATCGCTCCGTGGCGGTCGGCGGCCGCGTCCAGGGCGGCGTAGCGGGCGTCCCGGGCGGCGGCCTCCGGGCCCCCGGCGCGGCCGACCCGCACCGGGACGGCCTCCACCGGGTCGAGGCCGAGCGTGCGCAGCCGGTCGGCCACCTGGGCGGCGCGCTCGGCGGAACCGGCCTGGAGCCCGTGGTCGACGGTGACGGCGCCGACCCGCAGGCCGATCTTGGGCGCCTCGAAGGCGGCGGCGATGGCCAGCGCCATCGAGTCCGCGCCGCCGCTGACCGCGACCAGGATCAGCGGTGAACCGGGAGCGGCCGGGGTGCGGGGCAGCCCGGAGGGGTGGCGCGCGGCGTTGCCGATCAGGGTGGTGCCGACCGCGGCACCCACCAGCGGCGCCCCGGCCGAGCGCTCGCGGGGCTCGCGCACGGGCGCGGTGAAGGTGGTACCGGCCTCGGCGGCGAGGTCGGTGAGCGTACGGCGAACGGCCAGGCGTATCGCGGCGACAGCGGGGTGAGGGCCCACGGCGGAAGACTCCTCGTCGGAGGGGACAGGACTCGCGGCGGACGCGGCGGGGACCGCGCACCGCATGAGCGCCCTGTTACCGGGCGCTCACAGATGGTGGCAGAAAGGAGCGACCCGCTACGCCACCCGCGCCACCGGTACGACCACCGTCCCACGTACGGGTGAATGAAGAAACGCTTCTTCACCCGTCGTCTGGCCGATTGGACCACTCGTACGAGCGGGTTTGACCGACGCGCGCCGCTTGCCGCCCGGCTCACGGCGCGCCCGCGTCAGGAGCACCCGCTCAGCGGGCCACCCGGGCCACCCAGGCGGCCGGATCGTGGATCTCGTCCTTGGTCGGCAGGGTGTTCGGGGAGGTCCACACCCGGTTGAACCCCTCCATGCCGACCTGCTCCACCACACCGCGCACGAACACCGCGCCGTCCTGGTACTGGCGCAGCTTCGCGTCCATGCCGAGCAGCCGGCGCAGCAGCAGGTCGAGCCGGTTGGCGCCGCGGTCCCGGCGCTGCTGGAACTTCTCCCGGATCTCGGCGACCGTCGGCACCACGGCCGGGCCGACGCCGTCCATCACCACGTCCGCGTGGCCCTCCAGCAGCGACATCACGGCCGTCAGCCGACCGAGGATCTCGCGCTGCGCGGGCGACTGGACGATCTCCAGCAGGTTCCCGGAGGAGGCGCTCTCCCGGTTGCCGCCGCCCGGCAGGCCGCCGAACGAACCGGCCGCGCCCCGCAGCCGCTCCAGCAGGGCGCCCGGGTCGACGTCCGTCTCGGAGAGGAAGGACTGCACCTCGGACTGGATGTGGTCGCGCAGCCACGGCACCGCGGTGAACTGCGTCCGGTGCGTCTCCTCGTGCAGACAGACCCAGAGCCGGAAGTCGGACGGGTCGACGTCCAGCTCCCGCTCGACGTGCACGATGTTCGGCGCCACCAGCAGCAGCCGGCCCGGCCCGGGGCCGTCCGGCCCCAGCCGCGGTTTGTCGAACAGCGCCGCCGGGCTGTCCGGCGCCTCCAGCGGCGGCTCCGCCGGGGCGAAGGTCTCGTACTGGCCCAGCACCTTGGTGGACAGGAACGCCAGCAGCGCCCCGACCTCGATCCCGGTGGCCTTCTCGCCCACCGCGCCGAACACCCCGGCCGTCGCGCTGTTCGCCCGACGCGCCTGGAGCTTCTCCACCAGCGGCTGGACGACCGTGCGGAAACCCGCCACGTTGGCCCGGATCCAGCCGGGTCGGTCCACCACCAGCACCGGCGTCGCCGCGGCCCGGGACAGGCTGGACGAACGCATGCCGGTGAACGCCCGCACGTGCTCCTCCGCCTCCAGGGCGTGCCGGCGGAGCTCGGCGACCACCGCCGCCGCTTCCTCCCGGCTCACTTCCGGCCCCGGCCGCACCAACCTGGTCGCGGTTGCGACCGCGAGGTTCCAGTCGACCATGTCAGCACCGCCACTCGCGCTCGTCATGCCCTCACCGTACGTGCTCCCCACCACCGACGGCAGCCACCCGCCGCCAAGACCTCTCCCCCGACGGCCGATCGGCACGGCCGGCGCGACGGGACGGGCGGGGCCGGGTCAGTGGCAGCCGCAGCCGCCGAGGCGGCCGGCGACCCGGTCCATGGCGGCGCGGGCGGTGTCGGCGGGGGCGGTGGTGCGGGTCATGACGGCGAAGGCGAGGAGGCGGCCGTCGGCGTCGACGACGGTGCCCGCGAGGGTGTTGACGCCGTTGAGGGTGCCGGTCTTGGCACGGATCAGCCCGGCCGCGTCGGCGGCGCCGGACCCGGAGCCGTAGCGCTTGTTGAGGGTGCCGGTGAAGCCGGCGACCGGGAGGCCGGTGAGCACCGGGCGCAGGGTGGGGTGCTGCTCGGAGGCGGCCAGCGCGAGGAGCCGGGTCAGGACGGCGGGCGGGATCGCGTTGCCCGGGTGCAGGCCGCTGCCGTCGTTGAGCACCACGCCGCCCATCGGCACCCCGAGCCGGGTGAGCTCCTGGGTGACGGCCGCCGCGGCGCCCTCGAAGCTCGCCGGCTGGTGGGCGGCGACGGCGACCTGACGGGCCATCGCCTCGGCGAGCTGGTTGTCCGAGGTGGTCAGCAGGCGCTCCACCAGCCGGGCGACCGTCGGCGAGAAGACGTCGCCGAGCGGGGCCTGACCGGAGGCGGTCGGGGCGGGGGCGGGCGCCGCGGCGGGGGCGGCCTTGCCCGTCACGGTGATGCCGCGGGCCCTGAGCAGGGCGGCGAAGGCCTCGGCGGCCGCGGCCGCCGGGTCGGCGACCCGGTCCGGCGCGTCCTCCCGGCTCTTCGGGTCCACCCTGCCCTCGTCCACCATCAACGGGACCACCAGGGCGATGTTCTGCCCGTCGTGGTTCCGGTGCTGCGGGCTGCCCGCGTACAGCGACAGGTCGTAGTCCAGCCGGACCGTCGTGGTGCCGAGGCTCTTGAGGGTGTCCGCGGTCTGCCGGGCGAGGAGGTCCAGCGAGGCGGGGGCGGTGTCGGCGTCGGCCGGCTGCCCGCCGATCTGCACCTGGTCGGCGGGCAGCGCGGTGAGCGTCGGATCGCCGCCGCCGACCAGGGTGATCGTGCCCGGGTCCGCACCCCGGACCACCCGGGTGTGCAGCCGGGTGTCCCCCGGGATGAGGGACAGGGCCGCGATCGCGGTGGCCAGCTTGGTGGTGGAGGCGGGGGTGGCCGGGGTGTTCTCCCCGGAGCCGTACAGGAGTTGGCCGGTGCCGGCGTCCGCGACGGCGAAGGTGACCTCGCCGAGGCTCTTGTCGGCGAGGGCCGCGGCGAGCGCCTGCTGGAGGCCCTGCGCGGTGGGGACGGCGGCGCCCGTGGCGCCGTCCACGGCGGCCAGGACGGCGCCCGGCGCGGGCGCCGGGCGTGCGCCGGGCGCGTCGCTGCCGCCGGCGGCGGTGGGGGCGGCGGGCCCGGAGGCGACGGGCAGCGCGGCCCGACGGGTGGGCTCGGCACCCGGACCGTCGTTCGACCGGGGTCCGGCGCCGCCCTTCCCGTGGTCGCCCTTCCTCCCGTCGCGGCCGCCCTTCCCGTCGTGGTCCTCGTCCTCGCCATGCCCGGCACTGTGCCCACCCGGCGGCGGGGACGGCTGCGCGTACGCACCACCCGAGGTCAGGACCGTACCGACGACCAGCAGCGCCGCTCCGACCAGCCCCGCGGCCGTCCCCCCGCGACGGCGCGCCGCCCCTCCCCCTGCTCCCACCGACCGGCCCCTTTCCCGAGCACTCGCTCCCGTAGGAGACACTTGGATTCTGTCAGTCCCTACCTTGGAGGAACCGTTGGAGTTCGACGTCCTTATCGAAATCCCGAAGGGCTCTCGTAACAAGTACGAGGTCGACCACGAGACCGGCCGTCTGCGGCTCGACCGGATGCTCTTCACCTCGACCCGCTACCCGGCCGACTACGGCTACGTCGAGGGCACGCTCGGCGAGGACGGCGACCCGCTGGACGCCCTGGTCATCCTGGACGAGCCGACCTTCCCGGGCTGCCTGATCAAGTGCCGCGCCATCGGCATGTTCCACATGACCGACGAGGCCGGCGGCGACGACAAGCTGCTCTGCGTCCCGGCGACCGACCCGCGCTGGGAGCACCTGCGCGACATCCACCACGTGTCGGAGTTCGACCGCCTGGAGATCCAGCACTTCTTCGAGGTCTACAAGGACCTGGAGCCCGGCAAGTCCGTCGAGGGCGCCGACTGGGTCGGCCGCGCCGAGGCCGAGGCCGAGGTCACCGCTTCGATCAAGCGTCTGGCGGAGCAGGGCGGCCACTGAGCCGTCGTTCCGATCTCATTCGATCGAGAGCGGTTCGAGGCAGGTCGGGACAGCCCGGGGCCGGGGTTCGCGGATTTCTTCCGCGGGCCCCGGCCTCTGTCGTTCCCGGGGACGGGACGGTTTGCCGACACCCTGTCGGCATGATGTGAAGTTAGGTTAGGCTAACCAAAATATTCGGTCCGACTCCGAACGGCCGACCCGAACGGCAGACCCGAACGGCCGACCCGAACCCTGGAGGCCGACGAGGTGGTCCGGACAGGCCGCGCGCCGTGGGCGGGCACTGCGGCGGCAGCCGAGGACGCGGCGGCCGTGGCCGAGGCGATGGCCGCCACCGAGCCCACCGCCTTCGCAGGGCAGCGAGGTGTACGGGCACCCCGTGGAGGTGCTGGCGCACCCGCGCACCGGGGTGCCGCCGGTGCTGCCGGAACGCGGCTGAACCGGGCCGGTCCTACCGGGCCGGGCCTGGTCGGGCTTCCGGGCCCGGTCAGTCCTCCAGCCGGAAGCCGACCTTGATGCACACCTGGTAGTGCTTGATCCGGCCCTCCTCCAGGTGGCCCCGGACCTGCGAGACCTCGAACCAGTCGAGGTTGCGCAGCGTCCGGGAGGCGCGCTCCACCCCGTTGCGGATCGCGGCGTCGACGCTCTCGGTCGAGGACCCGACGATCTCGGTCACCCGGTACACATGGTCGGTCATGGCGGACTCCTCAGCTGTGCGACGGCCCCCGGTCCACCGTGCACCGGCCCGGGTCCGCCCGCACCCGGACGAGCGGCCGCCGACCACCGACCACCGACCACCGGCCGCCGACCGCCGACCGCCGACCGCCCGGAAACGTCCTAGAACGCCGCCCGCACCTCGCCGACCGGCACGCCGCCGCCGAGCAGCGGGGCGGCGCCGATCCGCTCGACGGTCCCGTCCGCCCCCGTCACCCCGAGCCGGCGCAGCGCCGCCGCCAGCACCGGGCCGCGGGCCCGCTCGCCGCCGTCCTCGATCTTGAAGGCCAGCGCCCGCCCGTCCGGCAGCGCGACCACCTGGACGGCCTCGGCGCCCATCTTGGACAGCGCTCCCGGCACCGCCCGCATCAGCCGGGTGTCGGCCCGGCGGGTGCCGGCCACGTACTCGGGGTGGGCGCGCATCGCGTCGGCGACGCGACGCGGCTCGGTGCCCTCGGCGGCCAGCACCAGGCCGCGGTAGCCACGGGCCAGCCCGGTCAGCGACACGGCCAGCAGCGGCGCGCCGCAGCCGTCCACCCCGGCGTGCGCGGCGGTCTCGCCGGTGGCCTCCTCCAGGGCCTCACGGGCCAGCCGCTGGATCGGGTGGGCCGGGTCGAGGTAGCTCGCGGTGTCCCAGCCGTTGGCCGTGCAGGCGGCCAGCCAGCCGGCGTGCTTGCCGGAGCAGTCCATCAGGATCGGGGCGCGTCCGCCGCCGGCGGCGAGCAGCAGCTCCGCCTCGGTCTCGTCCAGCGGCAGGTCGGCCGGGGTGCGCAGGGCCGACTCGTCGAGCCCGGCGGAGCCGAGGATGCTCCGCACACCATCGAGGTGAAACGATTCTGCGGAGTGGCTGGAGGCCGCCAGCGCCAGCAGCTCGCCCTCGATCGCCAGCCCGGCCCGCAGCGTGGCCACCGCCTGGAACGGCTTGGCGGTCGACCGCGGGAAGACCGGGGCATCCGGGTCGCCGAGCGCGAACTCGACCGAGCCGTCGGCCGCGAGCAGCACCAGGGAGCCGCGGTGGCGGCCCTCGACGAAACCGGAGCGCACGACCTCGGCGAGAACGGGCGTGGTGGCGGGCAGGGACATGGCGGGTGAGCCTTCCGGGGCGAGGGTGGGCCGGGCGGGAGCCGGGCCCACCGCCCGCGGCGACTCACCCGGTCAGAGCGGCCCCCCTGCGAGCAGGTCGTCGACCCGTGCTTCCCCATCACGGTACCTGCGGGTGATCTCGGCATTGCAACCGTCGGCCGTGCGCAGCAGCCGCTGGCGCCGTCCGGACACCTCCCGCTCGTGCGCCCGCAGCCGCTCCAGCGCGGCCAGCAGTTCCTCGGCCGGGTGCGCGGCCAGGTCGGCGAGCTGGACGTCGCCCATCAGGGCGTCCGCCTCCAGCCCGGACTCCCGGGTGCGCGGCGGGCCGAGGGTGACGTGCCGGGCCGAGCGCCGCACGGTGGAGGGCGCGTCGGTCAGGATGGCCGGCAGCCGGTCCAGCAGGTCGCCGGGGGCCGGCTCGGGGCCGGACGGGCCGGCGGTACGGACCGGGCCCGCGCCGGGCCGCCGGTCGAGCTCGGCGCGCAGGATGTCCATCCGCCCGTGCAGCAGCCGCCGCAGGTACGACAGGTCGGCCTCCTGCTCCAGGGTCTCCCGGCGCAGCACCCGCAGCTGCTCCAGGCCCAGTCGCTCCAGGTCGGGTTCGTCCCCCGCGCCCGCCGCCGGGCCGTACGGGCCCCCGGGGGGCCGCACCACCGGCCCGGACCGGTCCCGCGCCGCGCTGCTCGCGTCCATCACCCAACCACCTGACGTCGTCCGATCCCGCCCGCTCGCGGCACCCCGTCCCTGCCGCCGGTCCGGCCCGTCCCCCGACGGGCCGCACGTCCCGTCCACCGGCACGCCCGGGAACCCCCGGAGGCTCCGGTCCCCGGCCGCGACCGCCCACCGGGGCGGCACCGCCAGACGCCTGACCTACCGGCTCGACCGCCAGGCCGAACCCGGCCCGGCGCGGCGGACCTCCTGGCGCCCCGGACCCTTCGTACGGTCCACCAGCGTGCCACCCCGCCCGGCGCACGCGCACCGCCCGTGCACCCGAACGGCCCCCTGGCGAACAGGGGTGGCTGATATGACCGGTCCTTTCCGCAGGAAGAGCAGCGCCCGATTCGGCGCAGGCGCGCACCCAGGGGCGCGCAGAGCCGCTTCACGCGCCCCTGGTGTGCGCCCTGGGGAGGCAGCCGGGGCGCACGGGAGGGTGCGGCGCGGGCCCGGAGGCACGACGGGGGCGCGGGGGCGCCGGGGCGGTGGGGCGGTGGACGCACAACGTCCGACGCGGCGGCAACGGGCGCACGGGCCGATGCGCGGGGAGGCCCCCACGGCTGCCGGGGGCCCTCCGGGGGCCGTACGGCGCTCCGGCACAATGGCGGCATGCGAGCAGTGGTGCAGCGAGTGACCGAGGCCCGGGTGACCGTGGCCGGTGAGACCGTCGGCGCGATCGAGGGACCGGGGCTCTGCGTCCTGGTCGGCGTCACCCACGACGACACCCCCGCGAAAGCCGCCCAGCTGGCCCGCAAGCTCTGGACACTGCGACTGCTGCCCGCGAACGACGAGGGCGTCGAGCAGAGCTGCTCGGACCTCGGCGCCCCGCTGCTGGTGATCAGCCAGTTCACGCTCTACGGCGACGCCCGCAAGGGCCGCCGCCCCACCTGGAACGCCGCCGCCCCCGGCCCGGTCGCCGAACCGCTGGTGGACGAGGTGGTGGCGCAGCTGCGGGCGCTGGGCGCCAAGGTGGAGACGGGCCGGTTCGGCGCCGACATGCAGGTGGCGCTGGTGAACGACGGCCCGTTCACCGTCCTCGTCGAGGTCTGAGCGGCCCCTACTGCGGGACGATCACGTCCTGGGTGCCGGGCACCGTCCCGGCCAGCAGCACGGCGTCCACCGGGACGTTCCGCTTGACGATCGCCAGCGCGATCGGCCCCAGCTCGTGGTGCCGGGCCGAGGAGGTCACGAAGCCCAGCGCCCGCCCGTCCGGGTCGGTGGCCAGCCGCACCTCGGTGCCGTGCGGGGGCAGCGACTCCTCGGTGCCGTCCAGGTGCAGGAAGACCAGCCGGCGCGGCGGCCGGCCCAGGTTGTGCACCCGGGCGACGGTCTCCTGGCCGCGGTAGCAGCCCTTCTGCAGGTGGACGGCGGTGCGCAGCCAGTCCACCTCGTGCGGGATGGTCCGGTGGTCGGTCTCGAAGCCCAGCCGGGGCCGGTGGCCCTCGATCCGCAGCGCCTCGTACGCCCAGACCCCGGCCGCCGGGCCGTACCCGGCGGTGAGCCGCCCCAGCTCGCCGCGCGGCACGAACAGGTCACGCCCGTACGGGAGTTCGCGGACGGCGGCGGCGCCCTCCACGGAGGCGGTGGAGCCCGCCGGCAGGTGGACCACGGCGTACTCGGCGGTCGCGTCGGCGACCTCCACCCGGTAGAAGAAGCGCATGCCGTCCAGGTAGGCGACCAGCGCCTCCTGAGTGCCCGGCTCGACGTGCGCCCAGGTGGTGGTGCCGTCGTCCACCAGGTAGAGCGCGTGCTCGACGTGCCCGTTCGGGGAGAGCACCAGCGCCTCGGCGGCCTGCTGCGGCGGCAGCTCGCTGACGTGCTGGGTAAGCAGCAGGTGCAGCCAGGAGAGCCGGTCCGGGCCGGTCACGGTGACCACGCCGCGGTGCGAGAGGTCGACGAAGCCGGCGCCCTGCGACAGGTTGCGTTGCTCGCGGAAGATGTCGCCGTAGTGGGCGGCGACACCCTCGTCGGCCCCCTCGGCGGGGACGGCTCCGGGCAGGGAAAGCAGCGGGCTCTTCACACCGGTCATACCGGCCAGCTTACGGCTGCTCCCCGGCGACCTTGGCGGTGCAGTCGGCGCAGCGGCCGAAGATGGCGAAGTGCTTGAGGTCGGTGTCGAAGCCGTGCCGCTCGCGCAGGCTGTCGATCAGCGGCTGGGCGATCTCGGTACTGGTCTCGGTGACCTGCTCGCAGTCCCGGCAGACCAGGTGCAGGTGGTGGTGGCGGCCGGCCAGGTGGTAGGTCGGGGCGCCGTGGCCGAGGTGGGCGTGCGACACCAGCCCCAGCTCCTCCAGCAGCTCCAGGGTCCGGTAGACGGTGGAGATGTTGACGCCGCTGGCGGTCCGGCGGACGTGGCAGAGGATGTCGTCGGGGGTGGCGTGGTCGAGTTCGTCGACGGCCTCCAGCACGAGCTGGCGCTGCGGGGTGAGCCGGTACCCGCGTTCGCGCAGGTCGGCCTTCCAGTCGCCGGAGAGCTGCCAGTCGGTGGTGCCGGTGTCCGCCACGGTACTCGTCCCTGCCAATGGTCGGGGGTCCTGGGGCAAGTGTAGGGACCGGCCGCGGGCCGGTCCCTACCTCGTGCACGGAAGTGCCGGTCGTGCGACCGGCCTGCGTCATCGGCCTACTTGAAGAACGCGATGCCGTCGTCCGGCAGGTCGTTGATGTCCTTGATCAGCTGGGCCGGGCTGAGCACCTTCTTCAGCTGCGCGGACATGTACGGGCGCAGCGGCACGTTCGGGGCGGCCTTCTCGCCGACCCAGAGCAGCTCGCCGTTGACGAAGCCGTACAGCCGCTTGCCGCCCGAGTACTCCGGGGAGCCCTCGATCCGGGCGACCGCGTCGGTGGAGACGTCGACCTGCGGCTTGCCGTCGGCCAGCTCGCCGTACCAGATCTCGACCGTGCCGTCGTCGCGCACGGAGGAGATCTCGATCCCCCGGGCGCCGCTGGTGCCGTCGTGGTTGCTGGTGATGCGCCAGAACGCGTGCTCGTTCTCCAGCGGACGGACCTTCTCGCCCTCCTCGTTCAGCACCCAGGTGCGGGAGCGGAACTCCAGGAAGGGGCGGCCGTCGTGGCGGATCACGATCTCCTGGCCGAAGTTGCACTTCTCCGCGCCCGGGCCCCCGTCACCCGGCAGAGGGGCATAGACGCCCGCGCCCTCCCAGGTGCCGAGGAGGAAGGCGAGCGGGACGACGTCCTTGTGGAGGTCGGAAGGGATCTCGATCATGTTCCTGGTCGCTGTTCTCGTCGGTGTGGGCCTGCCTCAACCGTACGGCAGGCTCAGCGCTGGCCCTGGTACAGCTTCATCACCGAGAAGATGGCGAACCAGGTGATCAGCACGGCCATGAGGGCCAGCAGACCGTCGAAGAAGATTTCCAGACCGGACACGGGTGGCTCCCAGGCGGCGACAGTGTGGTGGATTGTGCTCGGCTCACTCTATCCGCCGGGTTCCGGCCGGTCGCGGTGAGCCCCACCACGTCGCGGTTCGCGCCGCCTTCCCGCGGCTGCCCAAGCTTTGCCCAAGGGTTCCGGGATGCCGGACGGCGGGGGCGGCCCGACCTCTATGGTGGCGCCATGTCGAAGAAACTGGTCATCAAGGTCACCGCAGGGGCGGACGCGCCGGAGCGGTGCTCGCAGGCGTTCACGGTCGCGGCGGTGGCCGTCGCCAGCGGGATCGACGTCTCGCTCTGGCTGACCGGGGAGTCCTCCTGGTTCGCGCTGCCGGACCGGGCGGCGGAGTTCGAACTGCCGCACGCGGCACCGCTGCCGGACCTGCTGGAGTCGATCCTGGCGGCCGGCTCGGTGACGCTGTGCACCCAGTGCGCGGCCCGGCGCGGGATCGAGCAGAAGGACACCGTCGAGGGTGTCCGCATCGCGGGCGCCCAGGTCTTCGTCAGCGAGATCATGGCGGACGGCGTCCAGGCGCTCGTGTACTGACGCCTCCCCCGGGCCCTACGGGTGCTCCTCGTGGTCGGGGCGGTCCCGGTCGTGGCCGGGCTCGTCCCACTTCGGGTCGTCCCAGCGCGGGTCGTCCCACCAGTCGTCGTCCGGGTCCCGCTTGTTGGCGAACACCGCGGCGGCGGGCGGGATGACCATCGCGACCACGCACATGCCGATCGCCGCGCCGACCGAGAAGAACCGCACCACGCCCCAGGCCATGACGAACAAACCGAGGCACACGCCCATCATGGCGAAGTAGTAGCGACGCCGCCGCCTTGCCTGCACCCCTCCACGGTACGACCGAGGGCCCCTGCACGGCAGGGGCCCTCGGGGTGATCCGGGAACGTCGCGGCTCCGGTCAGACCGCGATCGCGACCTCGACGGCGGTGCCCTGGGAGGCCACCACCTGGCGGTCCACGGTCTGGCCCGGCACCAGCGCGCGCAGGGTCCACTTGCCCGGGCGGGCGAAGAACCGGAACTGGCCGGTCGCCGAGGTGGGCACCTCGGCCGTGAACTCACCGCCCTCGTCCAGCAGCCGGACGTAGCCGTTGACCGGCTCACCGTCGCGGGTCACCGAACCCTGGATGATCGTCTCGTTCGCCACGTCAACTCCTGCCAGGTCCGGGCCGCCGGCCTTCGCACCGCACATGTCTGCCTACCTTCTGACTTACTGGCCTTCTGACTTACGGGTCGGGCCTGGGCTCAGTTGCCGAGCTCGATCGGCACGCCGACCAGGCTGCCGTACTCGGTCCACGAGCCGTCGTAGTTCTTGACGTTCTCCTGGCCGAGCAGCTCGTGCAGCACGAACCAGGTGAGCGCGGAGCGCTCGCCGATGCGGCAGTAGGCGATGGTGTCCTTGGCCAGGTCGATGCCCTCGGCCTCGTACAGCGCCTTGAGCTCGTCGTCGCTCTTGAAGGTGCCGTCGTCGTTGGCGTTCTTGGCCCACGGGATGTTGCGGGCGCTCGGCACGTGGCCGGGGCGCTGCGACTGCTCCTGCGGGAGGTGGGCCGGGGCCAGCAGCTTGCCGGAGAACTCGTCGGGCGAGCGGACGTCGACCAGGTTCAGGGTGCCGATGGCGGCGAGCACGTCGTCGCGGAAGGCGCGGATCGAGGAGTCGACGGCCTGCGCCGTGTACTCGGTGGCGGGGCGGGCCGGCACCTCGGCGACCAGGTCGCGGGAGTCCAGCTCCCACTTCTTGCGGCCGCCGTCCAGCAGGCGGACGTCGCCGTGGCCGTACAGCTTGAAGTACCAGTAGGCGTACGAGGCGAACCAGTTGTTGTTGCCGCCGTACAGGACGACGGTGTCGTCGTTGGCGATGCCCTTGGCGCTGAGCAGCGCCTCGAAGCCGGCCTGGTCGATGAAGTCGCGGCGGACCGGGTCCTGGAGGTCCTGCTTCCAGTCGATCCGGACGGCGTTGCGGATGTGGTTCTTGTCGTACGCGGAGGTGTCCTCGTCGACCTCGACGATCACGACCTTCGGGTCGTCCAGGCGGGCCTGGACCCAGTCGGCGTCGACCAGGACGTCGCTGCGGCTCATGGTGGGGTTCTCCATCCGAGGGCGGTTGTACGGAAGGTGCTGCTCAGGAGGGTGCTGCAGGGTGCCCGAGTGGGCGCGGTCCGAATTCCTGTCCGAATACCGGGACGAGGGGGCGGACCGGCGCGGCCGGGCAGTGAACTGCGGAGTACCTCGGCGACCGCCCGCTCACAGAGCCGGACGCGGTCACCGGAAAGATCGGCGGCGGGCTTCAACTGCCCAGCCGGAGCGCCGAATCAGCGCATTCGACACAGACAGGCGGACACGCGGCACAGGTCTACCGCCCGCCGCTTCGTGAGGTCCGTCTGTCGCTTCATGCCGACGATGCTAGGGACACCGGAGGCCCGCTGTCACCAGCGTATCGAATGGTGGGATCGAAACGACCGCATGATGGGATTTCGCCCCCGACCGGCCCGCGGGAGCCCGTACCGAAGCCGTCCGAACGCATGCGCGGGGCGGAAACGGCACCGCTCCACGGTCCGCGCTGGACAGCGCGTCTCGCGGAGCGGAACGATTCGGCGGCCCGGGAACGAGACCGGGAACGGGAACGGGAACGGGACTGAACCAGGACCGGGCCGGGGATCAGCCCAGCAGCTTGACGCCCTTGCCGTCGAAGGTCAGCTGGAGGCCCTCCGGCAACGGCGTCACCCCGCTGCCACCGTCCTTGTCGGCCAGCTTCAGCCCGGCCGGCAGCGAGTCCAGGGTGAAGCTCATCGGCTCCAGCTGCTGATTGGTGGCACCGGCCACCAACCCCGCCAGCGAGCTCAGCCGGAAGCCGTCCACCGTGACGGTGTTCCCCTTGTTGTGCACGGTGCCCTCGCCGATCGCGATCGGCCCCAGCGAGGCCTTGACCTTGCCCGGACCGGCGTAGGACAGCGTCAGCCGCGAGTTGCCGCCCACCGGCAGCTTGGCCCCGTGCAGCAGCTGGGAAGCCGGCGGCAGCAGCTGCGCGAGGTCCGGGTACGAGATCACCCCGCTGCCGGTGCCGCTGTCCACCGTGGCACTGCTCATGCTGTCGCTGACCTTGACGCCGGAGAGCTGCGCCTTGAACGAGTGCAGCGCCACCTGGTGACTGCCGTCCCCGACGGTCAGGCCGTCGGAGGAGATCCGGACGTCGTCCAGCTTCATCGACACCACCTGGGTGAGGAACGGGAAGCCCTCGATCGAGACGTCCGGGCGCTGGCTCATCCGGCCGCTCTTCACGATCCGGTCGGCGGCCTCGTCCTCGGCCACGCCCACCGCGATCCGGTCGGCCCCCAGCAGCAGGCCGGAGAGCACCGCCAGGCCGATCGTGGCCTTCAGCCATCCGCGCATCGTGTCCCCCGTCGTCGCCGCTCGCTGTGGTCGTTCGTCGCTGAAATCGTTCGCAGTGGGTCGTTCGCAGTGGGTCGTTCGTCGTTCCGCGGCGGACGCGGGACACGTCCGCCCTCGCACGACCGTACGACGTCCGGCTCCGGAACATGGTTCCGGAGCCGGAATCCGACCCAGCGCGCAGCGGACGGGAGGATCAGGCCAGCAGCTCGGTGGCGATCCAGATCAGCGGCGCGGCCACCGCCAGCGGCAGCGCCACCCCCGCCGTCATGTGCACGAAGCGGGACGGGAAGTCGTACGCCGCGACCCGGCGGCCGACCAGCGCACCCAACCCGGCCAGCGCACCCAGCGCCACCGGCGCCCCGACCAGCAGGCCCAGCACCACCGCCGCGGCCAGACCCAGCACCGGGCCCAGCTGCTTCGGTCCGGGCAACGGCGCCGCGGCCAGCAGGGTGGCCAGCGCCACCGCACCCACCGCGGCCGGCACCCAGTCGGCCAGCAGCAGCATGGTGCACAGCGCGGTCACCACGGTGGCCGAACCGAGCACGGTCAGCGCGTAGAACCGCTCCTTCGGGTCCGACGGACGGAACGTCTGCAGCACCAGGACGAGCAGGAAGAACCCGCCCAGGGTGCCCACCACCGCCGCCGCGCCGCCGTCGGAGTCCGCCAGCAGCACCGCCACGTCCGCCGTCAAACCGGCCAGCGCGGCGAGCAGGATGCCCTGCCGGGCCGGCCACATGCCGTTCAGCCGGAACCAGCCGGCCGCCGTCAGCAGCTGGAGCAGCGCGACCACCAGGGCCAGCGCGACCTGCCCGAGCGCCGCACCGCCGGCCAGCAGCGCGGCCGCACCGGCGGTGATCAGGGCCGGCTGCAGGCCCGGGTCGATGATCGGCGAGCCGGTCCGGCCGCGCGGGCCCGCGGACGGCGCGGACGGCGGCGGGACGGCCGGGAACGGCGCCGCGGCGGGGACGCCCAGCGGGCCGGGGGCTCCGGCCGGACCCGGGACGCCGGGGGCGGTCGGGCGCTTGAGCGTCATGGTCGGCGGATCGAAGGCCTCCGCCGCCTGCGGCGCGGGAGCCGGCTGCGCCGCAGGGGCCGCGTGCCGGGCCCGCGGCCTCGACGGCTGCTGGAGCTGGAGCTGGATCGTCGGGTCCGGCTGGGGCTGCACCGGCTGCTCCGACTGCCGACGCCGCTGCTGCCTCGACTGCGGCTGCGGCTGCGGCTGCGGCTGCGGCTGCTGGAACTGGTGGGGCTGGTGGGGCTGCGGCTGCGGCTGCTGGAACTGGTGGGGCTGCGGCTGCTGGTAAGGCTGCGGCTGGTGGGGCCGGGGCTGCGGCTGGAACTGCGGCTGGTGGGGCTGGTGCGACCGGGGCGGCGCGACCGGCAGCGAACCGGACACCACCACCGGCGGAAGCAGCGCCGTCACCTCGGCGTCGTCCACGGCCGGCACCGGCGGCATCAGGGTGGTCGCGGCCGCGTCGTCGAACGCGGGCACCGGCGGCATCACCGTGGTCGCCGCCGCGTCGTCCACCGGGAAACCGTACGGCGACGGGTGGCCCGGCTGCTGCGGCGGGACGTGCGACTGCTGCGGGTGCGGGTGCTGCTGTGGGTGCTGCTGCTGCGCCCGGGGCGGGTACGGCTGCTGCGGCTGGTGGGGCTGCTGCGGCCATCCGCCGTAGCCGCCGCGGTTCGGGTCGTTCGGGTTGTTCATGTCCGTCACGCCGCTCAGCCTCCCGCGAACGGGGGGAGGACCTCCACCGTCCCGCCCTCGGTCAGGGCGACGGTCGCGTGGTCGCGGCCGCCCACCTGGGCCCCGTCGACCAGGTACGAGCAGTGCCCGAGCAGCCGGACGAGCTTCGGCCGGTCGGCGTGCCGTTCCCTGGCCGCCGCCAGCGCCTCCGCCAGGGTCGCCGCCTCGTACGGCTCCTCGGCCAGCCCGGCCTCGGACTTCGCCGCCGCCCAGTAGCGGATCGTCCCGCGCACCCGGGCGCCGCTCGCGGGCTCGGTGGTCACGCCCATCGGGCCACCCCTTCTCGTCGTCCTCGCCCGGTGCCGGTGTCCCGGTCCGGCTCGACACCTCAACGACCGCCCGACCACCCGAACGATGGACCCGAACAGCGCCTTCGATGTGCGTCCCATGATGGCGTGTCCGCCGCCACGAGCGGCAATCGCCCTGGCCGGGCCGACACGGAGAAACGCACCGGAGCGCCACCGAGGCGCGCCGGACCGGCGCTCGAAGCTGTGTCCAGCCTCACCCGGCGCACGCCCGAATTGGGCGAACCGCCGGATTCCCGCACTCCCGGTGGAGGGGGCGGTCGGCTATCCTCGACCACCAAGAGGGATCCGGGCAGAGTCGCCCCCGGGTCCTTTTGTGCTTTCAGGACGCCAGTACGGACGTTCTTGCGATTCGTCGGCCCACCCCCGGCGCGCAGCAGGAACCGCCCCGCCTGACGCGGCACAACGACGTGCCCCGGCCGGCCGGGGCACCGCCACCGGCACCGGGCCGCCACCCGGCACCGGACCAGACCGGAGGGTTCGCGGTGATGAACAGGGCAGAAACGGTGCGCCAGGGGTTGCGGGACCCCCGGCCGACCCGCCGTCGCGCCCTGCTCGCCGTCCGCTCCCCCGGTTCGCCGCGGCCGACCGTCGTCCTGCCCTCCCCCTCAGCACGTGCGCCATCCGGCTGTGGCGGCAGCCGTAACGCGACCGCGACGACCCGGAAAGGGGACCACCGGGCATGAGTTCTCTCCTCCTCCTCACCAATGCGCTGCAACCCTCCGCCGAGGTGCTGCCCGCCCTCGGACTGCTGCTCCACAACGTCCGGGTGGCGCCCGCCGAGGGCGCGGCCCTGGTGGACACCCCCAGCGCGGACGTCATCCTGGTCGACGGCCGGCGTGACCTCCCGCAGATCCGCAGCCTCTGCCAGCTGCTGCGCTCCACCGGCATCGGCTGCCCGCTGATCCTGGTGGTGACCGAGGGCGGCCTGGCCGCCGTCACCGCCGAGTGGGGCATCGACGACGTCCTGCTGGACACCGCCGGCCCGGCCGAGGTCGAGGCCCGGCTGCGGCTCGCCCTCGGCCGCCTCCAGGTCGTCACCGACGACAGCCCGATGGAGATCCGCAACGGCGACCTCTCGGTCGACGAGGCCACCTACTCCGCCAAGCTCAAGGGCCGGGCGCTCGACCTCACCTTCAAGGAGTTCGAGCTGATCAAGTACCTCGCGCAGCACCCCGGCCGGGTCTTCACCCGGGCGCAGTTGCTCCAGGAGGTCTGGGGCTACGACTACTTCGGCGGCACCCGGACCGTGGACGTGCACGTCCGGCGGCTGCGCGCCAAGCTCGGCGTGGAGCACGAGCAACTGATCGGCACCGTGCGCAACGTCGGCTACCGCTTCGTCGTCCCGGAGAAACCCGAGAAGGGCGAGCGGCCTGAGCTCGCCCAGCGCCCCGCCACCCCCCTGGACGCCTGAGCCGGGGCCCGCCCGGACACCGCTCCGGAGCCGGGCGGGCCGCGCCCCGCCCGGCTTGCCCGGTTCCTCCCGGAGGGGCCCGTCGGCCTGCCGAACAAGGCCCCGGACCCCACTGCCGCCCCGGAGGCCACACGCGTAGACTCCCCCCGTGGCCAAAGTGACGCGCGACGATGTAGCCCGGCTGGCTGGTACCTCGACCGCGGTCGTCAGCTACGTCATCAACAACGGGCCGCGCCCGGTCGCGCCCGCGACCCGGGAGAAGGTCCTCGCGGCGATCGAGCAGCTCGGCTACCGGCCGAACAGCGTCGCCCAGGCGATGGCCTCCCGCCGCACCAACCTGATCGGCATGGTCGTCCCGGACGCCCGCCAGCCCTTCTTCGCCGAGATGGCGCACGCCGTGGAACGGGCCGCCTCCGACCGCGGCAAGCTCGTGCTGATCGGCAACTCCGACTACGTGGACGACCGCGAGGTGCACTACGTCCGCGCGTTCCTCGGGATGCGCGTCTCCGGCCTGATCCTGGTCAGCCAGGGCCCCTCGCAGCGCGCCGCCGAGGAGTTCGCCGCGATGGAGGGCGCCAAGGTGGTGCTGCTGCACCGCCGGCCCGAGGCGATCGACGACGTCGCGGTGGTCACCGACGACGTGGCGGGCGCCGAGGCCGTGGTGCGCCACCTGCTGGAGGTGCACGGGCACCCGTACGTGGCCTGCTTCGGCGGCCCGGTCGAGTCCCCCGCCCCCGGCGACCCGGTCATCGACCACGTCGAGGGCTGGCAGCGCGCCATGGACGCGCACGGCATCCCCACCGAGCCCCACCTGATCGACGCGCCCTTCCACCGCTACGGCGCCTACGACGTCGCGCTCGGCCTGCTCCGCTCGCCGGACCGGCCGCGAGCGATCTTCTGCTCCACCGACGACCAGGCGATCGGCGTGCTGCGGGCCGCCCGCGAGGTCGGCCTGCGGGTCCCGGAGGACCTCGCGGTGGCCGGCTTCGACGACGTGCCGGAGGCCGCGCTCGCCGACCCGCCGCTGACCACCGTCGCCTCCGACCGCGACGCGATGGCCCGGGCCGCCGTGGACCTGGTGCTGGACGACTCGCTGATGGTGCCCGGCTCGGACACCGAGCGGGTCCGCACCTTCCCGTCCCGGCTGGTCATCCGCCGCTCCTGCGGCTGCGGCGGCTCCGCCCCGGACCGATCCGTACCGGAGTAGCCGGTTCCGCTCGGCAGGCCGCCTGACCAGGCTTTATGAGAACCCAACGGGCTTCTCTCCCCGTTCTGAGCCGGTTCTCATGCACTCCTCATGCAGCGGGACGAGCTTGGTCGGCATGAGCGAACAGCAGCGGTACCCCGGCAAGCAGTACGGCCCGTACGAGCCCCACGCGTCCCACCCGCAGCACGAGCAGCACGAGCAGTACGACCAGTACGAGCAGTACGGCCCGTACGGCCAGTACGAGCAGCAGGGCCCGGACCGGGCCCCGGAGCCCCGGGTGATCGAGGGCACCGTGCTCGGCGCCGGCCGGACCGCCGACGCCCACGGCACCACCGGCCCGGCCGGGTACGGCTACCGCGAGGACCACTCCGGCGGCGTCTTCGACGGCCCGCCGCCGCCCCCGCCGACCCCGCCCGAGCCGCCCACGATCCTCGGGCCGGGCTCCCCCGAGGGCCCCGGCGACCACGGCAACCGGGCCCGGCGCGGACTGCTGCGCGGGCGGCTCGCCCTGGTCACCGCCGTCGCCGCGATCGCCGCCGTCCTCGGCGGGGTCACCGGCGGCCTGGTCGCCGCCGACCGGCAGGGCGCCGACAACCGCGTCGGCACCATCGCCAGCCCGGTCTCCGCCCGCTCCGACGGCAGCGCCGACGTGGCCGCCATCGCCGCCGCCGTCTCGCCCAGCACCGTCCAGATCACCGTCAAGAACGGCAACGGCACCGCCACCGGCACCGGCGTCGTCCTCAACACCGACGGCCGGATCCTCACCAACTACCACGTGATCGACACCGCGACCGCCGGCGGCCGGATCACCGTCACCTTCAAGGACGGCTCCACCGCCCAGGCCAGCGTCACCGGCACCGACAAGGCCCTCGACGTCGCCGTGATCACCGCGACCGGCGCCAAGAACCTCACCCCCGCCGTCCTCGGCGACTCCTCCGCCGTGGCCGTCGGCGACCCGGTCGTCGCCATCGGCAACCCCGACGGACTCACCGGCACCGTCACCTCCGGCATCATCAGCGCCGAGAACCGCGACGTCACCGTCCAGCTCGACGAGGGCAGCACCAGCAACAACGGCGGCTTCGGCCTCCCCTTCCTCCCCGGCGTCCCCGGCCTGCGCGGCACCACCCCGCAGCCCACCGGCGGCAGCAGCACCACCTACAAGGCCTTCCAGACCGACGCCGCGCTCAACCCCGGAAACTCCGGCGGCCCGCTGATCAACGCCAGCGGCCAGGTCATCGCCGTCAACTCGGCGATGTACGCGCCCGGCGGCTCCGGCTCCTCCGGCGGCGGCTCGGCCGGCAGCGTCGGCCTCGGCTTCGCCATCCCGATCAACGACATCAAGCAGGTCCTGCCGAAACTCGAAGCCGGCCAGAACCTGTGAGCCACACTCGCTGAGACGGACAATTGCTCCCAGCAGGCCCTCCACCCGACGAGAAAGGGCACCCGCCCATGACCCCGTCCGCCGACGACCGCACCACCGCCGAGGCCGGCCACCCCTCCGCCCGGCTCCTCGTGGTCGACGACGAACCCGCCCTCCGGGACGCCCTGGAGAGCAGCCTCGCCTTCGAGGGGTACGAGGTCGCCACCGCCACCGACGGCTACGAGGCCCTGGAATCCGTCGAACGCGACCGGCCCGACCTCGTCCTGCTGGACATCATGATGCCCCGGATGGACGGCCTCACCGCCGTCCGCCGGATGCGTTCGCGCGGCGACACCGTCCCGGTCCTGATGCTGACCGCCCGCGACGCCGTCGGCGACCGTGTCACCGGCCTCGACGTCGGCGCCGACGACTACCTCGCCAAGCCCTTCGAACTCGACGAACTGCTCGCCCGCGTCCGCGCCCTGCTGCGCCGCAACGCCCTCGCCGCCGAGGCCGCCGCCCGCGCCGCCGTCGAGGACGAGAGCGAGGTCCTCTCCTTCGCCGACCTGCGGATGAACACCGCCACCCGCGAGGTCACCCGGGCCGGCAAGCCGATCGAGCTCACCCGCACCGAGTTCATGCTGCTGGAGATGTTCCTCGCCCACCCCCGCCAGGTCCTCACCCGCGAACAGATCCTCAAGGCGGTCTGGGGCTTCGACTTCGAGCCCTCCTCCAACTCCCTGGACGTGTACGTGATGTACCTGCGCCGCAAGACCGAGCAGGGCGGCATGCCCCGCCTGATCCAGACCGTACGCGGCGTCGGCTACGCCCTGCGCCAGGCCGCCGGCACGAGCGCGTGAACAACGTTCCGCCCCCTCCGCTGACCCCTCCGCAGGCCCGGCCCCGCACGCCCGACCGCCGACAGCGCCTCCTCCACTGGTTCCGCTCCCGCTCCCTGCGCAGCCGCCTCATCTTCCTGAGCGCGGCGGCGGTGGCGGTGGCGATCGCGCTGTCGGCACTGGCGTGCTGGTTCATCGTGGAGAAGCAGCTGTACGGGCAGGTGCGGGCCGACCTGGCGAGCGCGCCCCCGGGCATGGTCGGCAGGAACCTCACCTGCTACGACACCCCGGAACACGCGCTGGAACGCCAACCCGTCAGCGGACTGCCGGAGACTAGCGGAGCCGCCACTCGGGACACCCAGTTCCTCGCGCTCGGCAAGGGGGTCTGTCTGCCTCCCACCGCGACCAAGGCGATCGTGACCGAGCCCAAGGACTCAGTAGCGTTCACACTCAAACCCGGCCAGTCGATCATCCGGGAAGGCCGGTACACCAACGGGGATCCCGCGCTGGTCCGGCTGACGGTGGACCCCAGGTACACGGTGCCGGTCGTCGTCATGGTGGCCACCTCCACCCAGCCCGTCGAGGACTCCCTCCAGGGCCTCGCCATCCTCCTCGCCTCGGTCTCCGTCGGCGGCATCCTGCTCGCCGCGGTCGCCGGCCGCCTGGTCGCCCGCTCCGCCCTGAAGCCCGTCGACCAGCTCACCGACGCCGTCGAGCACATCGCCCGGACCGAGGAGGTCGGCACCACCATCCCGGTCCACGGGGACGACGAGATCGCCCGGCTCTCCACCTCCTTCAACTCGATGAGCACCGCCCTCGCCAACTCCCGCGAGCGGCAGACCCGGCTGATAGCCGACGCCGGGCACGAGCTCCGCACCCCGCTGACCTCCCTGCGCACCAACGTCGACCTGCTGATCCGCAGCAACGACACCGGCCGCCCGCTGCCCGCCGCGACCAAGACCAAGCTGCTCGGCAACATGAAGTCGCAGATGCAGGAGCTCACCCTGCTGATCGGCGACCTGCTCCAGCTCTCCCGCCCGGACACCCCGAAGAGCGGCCCGGCCCTCACCGTGGTCGCCCTGCACGAGATCGCCGGACGGGCCGTCGAGCGGGCCGAGCTGCGCGGCCCGGGGCTGGTGTTCGAGACCGACACCGAGCCCTGGTACGTGCACGGCGACGCGGCCGGGCTGGAACGCGCGGTGATCAACCTGCTGGACAACGCGGTCAAGTACAGCCCGCCCGGCGGCACCATCGAGGTCCGGCTGCACCAGGGCGTGCTGACCGTCCGCGACCACGGCCCCGGGATCCCTCCGGACGAGCTCCAGTACGTCTTCGACCGGTTCTGGCGCTCGCCCTCCTCGCGCCAGCTGCCCGGCTCCGGCCTCGGGCTGTCGATCGTCGCGCAGAGCGTCCGGGAGGCGGGCGGCGAGGTCACCCTCGGTCCGGCGGCCGACGGCGGCCCGGGCGCGCTGGCCACCGTCCGGCTGCCCGGCGGACCCGCCCCGGAATGACGGGAGGGGCGGGTGGGGCGCCCCGACAGCGCCCCACCCGCCCCTCCCGGGCCGGCTCACGGTCAGTCGATGTCGCTGCCCGGGCCGATGATCTTGATCCGGTCCTGCGCCGGGGCCTGGAGCGGCGAGGCCGCCGAGCTGTGGGCGCTCAGGTAGGTCGCGAAGACGTCCAGGTCCGAGGCGCCGACCAGCTTGTCGGTGCCGGCCGCGAAGGCCGGGAAGCCGTCGCCGCCGCCGGCCAGGAACTCGTTGGCCGCGACCCGGTAGGTGGCGGCCGGGTCGACCGGGGCGCCGTTCAGCCGGACCGAGTCCAGGACCACCCGGTCCGCGCCGGTCTTGCGCATGTCCAGGGTGTAGTGCAGGTTCGAGGACACCTGGAGGACCTTCGGCGCGGCGGCGTTGGAGCCGCTCACCTGCTGCTGGAGCAGCTGGATCAGCTGGGCGCCGGTCAGCGTCTTGACCTGCATCATGTTGGTGAACGGCTGGACGGTGAACGCCTCGCCGTAGGTCACCACGCCGTCGCCCTCGCCGCCGGAGGCCTTGTGGACCAGGTCGGAGCGGATGCCGCCGGGGTTCATGAAGGCGACCTGCGCGCCGCCCTTGTCGGCCGGGGCGAGCCCGGCGAGCTGCGCGTCGGCGATCACGTCACCGAGCGGCTTCTCCAGGTCGCTGTTGCCGCGGCCGTTGATGTCCGAGGCGATGTAGCCGATCGGACGGTTGGCGATCGGGGCGGCCAGCTTGGAGTAGCGGTCGACCAGCGCCGTCATGTCGGGCGCCTTCTCGACCGTACGGCGCACCACGTGGTTCTCGGCCTTGACCGAGGGGCGCACGATCTCGCCGGTGGTCTTGTCCAGCTTCATGTCGATCTCGGTGAAGAGCCGGCCGAAGGAGGCGGCACTGGTCACCGAACGCGGGACGCCGTTGGGGTCGGGGATGCTGCAGGCGTACGCGTTGTGGGTGTGGCCGGTGACGATGGCGCCGACCGCCGGGTCGATCTTCTTGGCGATGTCGACGATCGGGCCGGAGATGCCCTGGCCGGCCGCGCCGCAGTCGTAGTTGTAGACGCTGCTGGCCGGGTACCCGCCCTCGTGGATCAGCGCGACGATCGAGTTGACGCCCTTGGCCTTGAGCTCGGCGGCGTACTTGTTGATCGTGGTGACCTCGTTGGCGAACTTCAGGCCCTTGACGCCCTCGGCGGTCACGATGTTCGGCGTGCCCTCCAGGGTGACGCCGATGAAGCCGACCTTCACGCCCTGGGACTTGGTGATCCAGTACGGGGCCAGCAGCGGCTTGCCGGTCTTCTCGTCGGTGACGTTGGCCGACAGGTAGTTGAAGTTGGCGCCCTTGAAGGTGCGGCCGGGCTCGTAGCAGCCGTCGGTCGGGTGGCAGCCGCCGTCCTGCATGCGGCGCAGCTCCTGCGCGCCCTCGTCGAACTCGTGGTTGCCCACGGAGGTGACGTCCAGGCCGAGCTTGTCCATCGCCTCGATGGTCGGCTCGTCGTGGAAGAGCGCCGAGGTGAGCGGGCTGGCGCCGATGATGTCGCCGGCCGCGACGGTGATCGAGTCGTCGGCCGGGATGCGCGCCTTGCGCAGCTCGGTGGCCAGGTACTCGACGCCGCCGGCCGGGGTGGCGACCTCCTTGCCGGTGGCCGGGTCGATCTCCTTGATCGTGCCGGACGAACCGGCCGGGGGCTCCAGGTTGCCGTGGAAGTCGTTGATCGCCAGCAGCTGGAGGTTGACGGTCTTGTGGCGCTTGGCGTTGGCGTCGGCGGCCTGGGCGGCCGTCGGCACGACCACCGTGCCGAACAGACCTGCGGCGGCGACGACGGCGAGCGCCGTCCGTCGGGATCTGACGGTGAGCATGAAGGGTTCCCCTGCACTTGGAAGGAGCACCGGCTGTGGACAGCATCGGCGTTCGAACATGTGTTGCGACTGCGAAGCCTAGGGTCAACGCGCGTAGCTGTCAGGACGTCGAACGTAACGAGAGGATTACCTACTGACGAACCGTCGCCGTCCGCCGGATGCGGAGAGCGTGCGGAAGAGCCCCGACGACCCCGTTCAGACGCCCGGTTCGGAAGCCAACTGCCGTTCCGCACGCACCCGTTCGGCCACCGCGTCCTCGGTCATCGCGCGGTCGGTGTAGACCAGCGGGCGCTCGGCCTCGGTGATGATGTGCTTGACCACCTGGACGTTGCCGTTGACGTCCCAGACCGCGATGCCCGGCGACAGGGTGGGGATGATCTCCACCGCCCAGCGCGGCAGGCCCAGCACCCGGCCGGTGGCCCGCGCCTCCTCGGCCTTCTGCATGTAGATCGTCCGGGTGGAGGCCATCTTCAGGATCGCCGAGGCCTCCTTCGCGGCCGCGCCGTCCACCACGTCGGACAGGTGGTGCACCACCGCCACGAAGGACAGGCCGAGCCGGCGGCCGAACTTCAGCAGCCGCTGGAACAGCTGGGCCACGAACGGGCTGTTGATGATGTGCCAGGCCTCCTCGACCAGGAAGATGCGCTTCTTCCGGTCCGGCCGGATCCAGGTGTGCTCCAGCCACACCCCGACGATCGCCATCAGGATCGGCATCGCGATCGAGTTGCGGTCGATGTGCGAGAGGTCGAAGACGATCAGCGGCGCGTCCAGGTCGATGCCGTCGGTGGTCGACCCGTCGAACATGCCGCGCAGGTCACCGTCGACCAGCCGGTCCAGCACCAGCGCCACGTCCAGGCCCCAGGACTGCACCTCGTCCACCGCCACGCCCAGCGACTCCACCGAGGACAGCTCGGGGCTGCGCAGGGTGTCGATGATGTCGTTCAGCACCGGCTGGCGGTCCTGCACCGAGGCCACCACATGGGCGTGCGCGGCCTTCAGCGCGAAGCCGGCCCGCTCCTCCAGCCCGCGCCCCATCGCCACCTCGACGATGGTGCGCAGCAGCGACAGCTGGCCGGTCTGGGTGATCGCCGGGTCCAGCGGGTTGAGCTTCACCCCGCCGTCCCGGGCCGCCATCGGGTCCAGCCGGACCGGCTTTATGCCCAGCGCGTTGGCGATCAGGTTCCACTCGCCCACGCCGTCCTCGCCCTGCGCGTCCAGCACCACGACCTGGCGGTCACGGAACCTCAGCTGCCGCAGCACGTACGTCTTCTCCAGCGCCGACTTGCCGTTGCCGGACTCCCCGAGCACCAGCCAGTGCGGGGCGGGCAGCTGCTGCCCGTACAGCTGGAAGGGGTCGTACACGTACCCCTTGCCGCTGTACACCTCGCGGCCGATGATCACACCCGAGTCCCCCAGCCCCGGGGCGGCGGTGGGCAGGTAGACGGCCTGCGCCTGGCCGGTGGAGGTGCGCACCGGCAGGCGGGTGGTCTCCACCTTGCCGAACATCAGGCTGGTGAACGCATCGGTGAGGTTGCCGAGCGCCATGGGCGGTCTCCTGACGGGTCAGCGGTGGACGGACGTGCGGGTGCGCGGGTGCGCGGGTGCGCGGGTGCGCGGGTGCGCGGGTCGGCCGGTGCGCTCAGCGGCGGATGCCGGTGGCGAACGGAAGGGTGTTGACGAAGGCGCGGTGGTGCTCGCGGTCGCACCACTCCAGCTTGAGGTAGCTCTTGCCGGCCGAGGCCCGGATGGTCCGCTTGTCGCGGGCCAGCGCGTCGGGGTTGCGCGAGGAGACCGTGATGTAGCCGACCAGGTTCACCCCGGCCGCGCCGGAGGCCAGGTCGTCACCGCGCTGGTCCACCCGGCCGGTGTGGGCCAGGTCGCGCGGGTCCACCGTGCGGTTCATCTTGGCCGCACGGCTGGCCTCGGCCTCGTCGTTGGTCTTCTCGGTCAGCATCCGCTCGATCGCGACGTCGGTGGGCTCCAGGTCCATCGTCACCGCCACCGTCCGGATCACGTCCGGGGTGTGCACCAGCAGCGGCGCCAGGAAGTTGACGCCCACCGGGGTGAGCGGCCACTCCTTGATCCACGCGGTGGCGTGGCACCACGGCTCCCGGGTCGCCGACTCCCGGGTCTTCGCCTGCAGGTACTGCGGCTGGGTCGCGTCCAGCTCGGCCGGCCAGGCGTTGCGCCGGGACATCGCCTGGATGTGGTCGATCGGGTGGTCCGGGTCGTACATCGAGTGCAGCAGCGAGGACAGCCGGGCCTGGCCCAGCGGCTGGCGCACCCGGATGTCCGCCTCGGCCAGCCGGGCGCAGATGTCCGTCAGCTCGCGCGCCATCACGGCCGCCAGCCCCTCGTCGTCCCGCGCCCGCCGCCCGGTGGCCGTCCGGCCCATCGCGTGCGCCTCGGCCGCCAGGTCACGGGTGTAGTGCATGCAGGCCACCAGGTACGCCCGGTGCTGCTCCGAAGAGGTCGACACCATCGACTGGAGCTGGTCGTACGAGTCCTGCAGCCAGCGCGGCGAGGACGAGTCACCGCGCCGCTCGACGTCCTTGGCGTGCGCGTCCGGGTCCGCCGGCAGGGTACGGGCCAGGATCTGCAACCGGGTCACGAAACCGTCCCCGTTGGCGACGTGCTTCAGCAGCGTCCCGAACCGGTCGACCAGGGCCTCCTGGTCCTCCGAGTCGCGCAGACCGACGCCCGGACCCTCGATCTCGATCGCGGCCGTCACCGTACGCCGCTCCAGGTGCATCAGCACCCCGACCTCGTCCGGCCCGAACGGCGCCGCCAGCCAGCGCAGCCGCCCCACCCCGGGCGGCGGGCCCACCTCCACCTCCCGGCCGTCCAGCCGGGTGCCGGCGTCCATCACGTCCGAACGCCACACCGCCCGACCGCTGCGGACCGTCCGACGGTAGGTGCGGTTGATCTCCACCCACTTGTAGAACGTCCGCTTGCGGTACGGCACGTACACCGCCGCGATGGCGAGCGCCGGCAGACCGACCAGACCGCCGATCCGCAGCGGCAGGACCGGCATCAGCAGGCCCCAGAGCATGCCGAGGAAGGCCCCGAAGATGATCAGCACGATCTCGCCGGACTCCCGGTTCCGGCCGATCGGCGCGTTCGGGCGGGCCTTGCCGATCAGGTAGGTGCGGCGCTGGTGCACGTACGGCTGGGCGTACTGGGCACCGTACTGGCCGAGCGGTTCACTGCTCACTTACCCGTCACCCTCCCTTCGCTGGATTGCTGTCGCGGATCGGAACCGGGGCCTGCGGCGGCCCGCCCTGCGGCGGCGGGGCCGGTGTCCGGCCCGCGTGGGCGGCGATGCCCGGCGCGACCGAACCGCCGCCCGCACCCCCGCCACCCGTGCCGGCCCCCTGCGGACCGCGGTCGCCGTGAGTGGTGATGCCCTGCTTCATCAGGTTCGCGGTGCCGTTGATCATCGCCGAACCGGCCTGCACGGCGTTGGCCCGGGCCCCGCGCATGTTCAGCAGCTCGTCGCCGAAACCCGGCACGAAGCGGTACACCGCGGCACTCGCGAAGATCGACAGGAACAGGATCGCCAACCCGGACAGCACCCGGGCGAAATCGTCGTCGGCCCCGGACCCCGTCGCCACCGCCCCCGCCAGGCCCAGGATGACCACGATGATCGGCTTCGCCAGATCCACCGCCAGCATCACGCCCGCCCAGCGCCGCACGTGCTTCCACAGCTGCCGGTCCACCAGCCCCGCGTACACCGCCGTCCCCAGCAGCGCGCCGACGTACAGCATCGCCGCCCGGATCAGCAGCTCGATCCAGAGCACCGCCGCCGCCAGCACCGCGACCAGCGACACGATCACCAGGATCAGCGGACCGCCGCCCACGTCACCCTTCTCCAGCGTGTCGGCGAACCCGCCCAGGTACGACCCGGTGTCCGTCTTCGTCCCGACCGCTATCGCCTTGGTCAGCCCGTCCGTCACGCTCACCACGGTGAACAGGATCAACGGCGTGAACGCGGACGCCACCACCGTCAGCCACAGGAAGCCGATCGCCTCCGAGAACGCCGTCGTCAACGGCGCCCCCCGCACCGCCCGCTTCGCCACCGCCAGCAGCCACAGCACCAGCGTGATCACCGTCGACACGGCGAACACCACGGCGTACTGCTGCAGGAACGACACATTGGTGAAGTCCACCTGCGTCGTCCCGTCGATCGCCCCCGACAACTTCCGCACCACCCACGCCGCGGCCTGCGCACAGCTCTTGGCCAACGACCCGAGGGGGTCGGTAACCGTCCCGACGGTGCCACCGCCGGGAATCGAGCCTCCAGGCTTGGACGCACAGTAGACGTCGCTACCGGGCAACGGCAGGACATCGCAGTTGTTGCTGGCCGAAGGACTCGGGCTCGGCTCCGCGATGGCCCGGGACGCCATGCCGACGGCTACGGCCTGGATCGCGGCACAGGCCGTCACGACCCGGCCGAGCCGAGAAAGCAGTTTTCCGGTCGCACCGTCAACGCGCATAGCGGAACCCTCCGAACTGCTCTGCTGATCCGGCGATCTCATCCGCCGTGGCCGCCTGCTGGTCGCCCGGCAGCGGGGCCGGGCCAGACTTTCGGGTGTAGTCGGTGAGCTTCCAGTCGCGGCCCGTCCAGTGCAGCGCGAGCGTGAGGGTGAACCAGTTGGTGGTCACCGGCTGGACGGAGCGTTCGCCGGCGAGGCCGGTGAGGCCGGTGCACCACACCTCGACCTTGGCGTCGCCTTCGCTGTAGCCCGTCGATTTGGTGCCGACCGGGACGGTGCGGCTGACGAAGGTGAGGCCCTTGGGCGCTCGGCCCTGGGTGTCGAGGCCGTAGCGGGTGGCGGTGTCGCCGCCGAAGCCCTGGTCCAGCCGGCTCTGGAGCCCGGCCAGGGCGCCCGGGTCGGCGATGGTGGCGACGATGCCGTGCCGGCTGTCAGTGCGGAACATGTCCGCGGAGCCGATCGCCACCGCGTAGTTGGTGGCGGCCGACTGGGCGCCCGGTTCGGTGTGCGGGTAGCCGGTCGGGATGCCGTTGACGGTGGTGCCGACGGGCTGGTCGCCGCTGGGGGCGGGGCCGGCGCCGGTGCCGGGTCCGGCGCGGTCGGCGGAGGAGCCGTCGCTGCCGGTACTGGTGCCGGGTGCGACGCGGTTGGCGACGGCGATGGCCACCACGAGCAGGGTGACGACGGCCAGGACGGCCAGCAGGGCGCGCAGCGGGCGGGTCTGACGGTGGTTCGACGGGGGGGAGGACTGTTCGCCGACCGGCAGGCGCGTACGGGTGCGCGGCTGGTCGTCGGACAACGGCACGGCGGCCCTCCTGGTGCGGGGAGCCGGGGCGGCTCCGGGGGCCCTCCGTCCGGGGGCGGGCGCGGACGGGGGGTGGGAACGGGGGTGGGAACGGGGGTGGATTCCTGGCGGGTCGGCTGTAGGAGGGGGTCCGGGCGGGGACCCGGTCTCAGGCAGGTCGGACTACTGCTGTCCGATCGTCAGATCGCCATGCCGTAGACAATGGTGAACAGGGTGCCCAGTGATCCGATGATGAACACGCCGGTCAGTCCGGCGACGATCAGTCCCTTGCCCTGTTCGGCGCCGAAGCTGTCGCGCATCGCGGTCGCACCGATCCGCTGCTTGGCCGCGCCCCAGACCGCGATGCCGAGGCAGAGGAGGATGGCGACGGCCATGATGACCTCGACCATCACCCGTGCCTCCGACCCGAGGGTCGCGAACGGCCCCCAGTCCGGGGCGATTCCGCCGATGATGGTGTCGATGTTCGGCTTCTTGGGGGGGTCCTCGGCCAGGTGGCCGACCGCATTGGTGTGCACGCTGCTCAGGTTCATTTCCATCTCACCGCCCGATCAGGCAAATTCAAGGGCCCGGACCCGGCCCGCGCGAAGGGTCGGTACCTATTCTTGGCCAGATCTGATGTCGACTTGGCTACTTCTCGCGAATCGGTCGTGAGGCATCGGACACGTACGCGAGGATGTACACCGTACGAAGGATAGCGCTCACTGTTCGTATCTCTGATGATTGCGGTGAGCAACGCCTTCCGGGACACTTCGACTGACGATTCGTCGGGATGGTGCTGATGGTACTCCGGAAGGCCGGTACGGCCGCCGCCACTGCGGGAGTTGTTGCGTTCGGGTTCATCGGGCTGGTGACGATGGGGACTTATGCGGCAAGTGGGACGCCGCAACAGGCGGCGAATCGTTCCGCCCTCTCCCCCGGAACGGTCCCCGCGGCCTACCAGGATCCGATCCAGAAGTGGGGCGCGCTCTGCGCGGAGATCTCCCCGCCGATGCTCGCGGCGCAGCTGTACCAGGAGAGCGGTTTCGACCCCAGGGCGCGCTCCGGGGTCGGGGCGCAGGGCATGGCACAGTTCATGCCGGGCACCTGGTCCGAGTACGCCACCGACGGCAGCGGGGACGGCAGGGCGGACGTCTGGGACCCGCTGGACGCGATCGCCTCGGCGGCGACCTACGACTGCGCGATCGCCAAGCGGGTCGCGAAGGTCCCGGGCGACCCCCAGGCCAACCTGCTGGCGGCCTACAACGCCGGCGAGGGCGCGGTGGAGAAGTACAACGGGGTGCCGCCGTACAGGGAGACCCAGGGCTACGTGCGGAACATCCAGGCGATGGCCCGCAGCTTCACGGCGCCCGCCTCGCCGACCGCGCCGCTGGAGGTGTCCCCGCAGTCGTCGGCCGCGATCTACTTCGCGCAGACCAAGCTCGGCACCCCGTACCTGTGGGGCGGTGAGGGCCTGCCCTCGCAGAGCGGGCGGTTCGACTGTTCGGGCCTGACCCAGGCCGCGTTCGCCAGTGTGGGCATCACCCTGCCCCGGGTGGCCAACGACCAGTGGTACGCCGGGCCGCACCCGTCGCGCGATCAGCTGCGGCCGGGCGACCTGGTGTTCTGGGCGACGGACCTGAGCGATCCGCGGAGCATCCACCACGTCGGGATCTACGTGGGCGGCGGGTACATGATCAACGCCCCGCACACCGGCGCGGTGATCCGCTACGACAAGATCGACACCCGGGAGTACATCGGCGCGACCCGGGTCACCTCGGACGGGGCCCAGGCTCTGCCGACCCGCAACAACGACGGCGCGGTCAACGCTCCGTCCCGCCCGGGCGGGACGGAGCCCACCGCCCCCGCGGGGAGCCAGGGCGGCACCCAGGGCCTCCCCCAGGGCGGCGCGCCGGGAAGCGCCCCGGCGACCCCCGCCCGGTCGGCCGTCGCCGCCCCGCCCGCACCGGCCGGGCCGGCTCCCGCCGGGGCGGGTCGGTAGGTGCGGTGGGGCCGGGGCGGCGGGGAGCTGTGTGCGCGCTGTGGACGCTGAGTCAAGTTTCCATAACCGCGCGTTTCCGTGGAACGCTGTGTCCCGGTGATGACGTTGGGTCCGGTGGTCCCTCGTCAGCTTTCGGCGCCGGGCGGGCCCCGGCGGGAACGTACAGGTGCAGCGGACCAGAAGGAGGTGCGGCGTGTCGACGCCGCTTGCCGACACGACCAACCCCGACCTCGACCTGCTCTACGCCGTCAACGGTCTGGCCAAGCGCTCCCCGCAGTGGCTGGACCACCTGGTCTCGTGGATCGGCGAGTACGGCATCCTGATCGGCCTGGCGATGCTCGGCCTGGTGGCCTGGCTCCAGGCCAGACGCCGGCCGGACGCGCCGGTGGCGGTGGCCGGGCTGCTCTGGGTGCCGCTCTCGGTGGCCGTCGCCGAGCTGGCCAACCTGCCGATCGCCGCGATCGTGAACCGCCCGCGTCCCTTCGTCGACCATCCCGGGCTGCTGGTGCTGGTGGACGGCAAGGCCGGCACCCACTCCTTCGTCAGCGACCACTCGACCATGACCATGGGTGTCGCGGTGGCGCTGTTCCTGGTGAACCGCAGGCTGGGCTGGATCGCCGGCGGGCTGGCCCTCCTCCAGGGCTTCTGCCGGATGTTCATGGGCGTCCACTACCCGACCGACGTGATCGGCGGCTTCGCGCTCGCCGTCGCCGTGGTGCTGCTGCTGGCGCCGATCGCGATGGCGGTGCTGGTGCCGTTCTGCCACGCGCTGAGCCGCACGGCGGTCGCCCCGCTGATCCGGGCGCCCGAGCGCGGCGGTGCGGCCCGCGTCGGGGCCGGTCCGCGCGGCCGTCGCCGCGGGCGCGGGGCGGTGCGGGCCGGGGAGCAGCCGCCGGAGTCCGACCTCGCGGCCTGACGCCGTCTCCCGGGCCCGGCGCCGCGCAGGTGTCCTGGGCCCGGTGGGATCAGTCCGGTCCGGCGCCGTTCTCGGCGAGGTGGTCGGCCCCCTCGCGGCGGGCCAGTTCGCGCGAGCGGCGGGCCGGGGAGTACCAGCCGCAGCTGCAGGTCGCGAAGGCGAAGGATCCGCGCTCGCCGACCGCGAGGCGGTGTTCGGGCATCCGGGCGGTGCCGGGTGCCGTCGGCAGCTCACTGTGCACGTGGTTCACGGTAGCGCCCGCACCGGCCCCCGTAACTCTTGGCGTCCCAACTCGTTTGCCCGGAAAGAGCTCTGCCCGCCCGGTGGTGGCCGGCGGGGCAGTCGGGCCCGAGGGGGTTGTCGCGAGGATGAAGATGACCGACCAGCAGCGCACCGGACGGTCGGCACGCCGTCCGGGTCCGCACCTGCGCTCGGCGGCCGGGGCCGCCCTGCTCGCCGCCGTCCTGGCGGCGGGGGCCGCCGGCTGCTCCGGCGGCCCCGTCGACGGCTCCTCCGACCAGCAGTCGGGCGCCCCCGACCAACTCGCCGCGGACGCGCTGACGGCGGTGCGCAACGCCCCCGACATCACCGGCCGTACCGGCTCCGCGCACGCCGCGACCGAGCTGGTCACCGAGTCGACCGAGAAGAAGGCCTCGTTCAGCGGCACCGGCGGCTACGACTACGTCAAGCGGATCGGCCGGCTGGAGGTCCAGGTGCCGCCGGGTGCGGCGACCACCGGGAAGATCGTCGAGGTGGTCCTGCCGGGCACCGTCTACCTCCAGAACAGCGGTGCCAAGGTCCCCGCGGGCAAGTGGGTCAAGCTGGACGTGCGCCAGCTGCCGGACGGCAACCTGGTCAGCAGCGGGGCCACCGACCCGGCCTCGGCGGCGGGGGCGCTGCGCGGGGCGCAGAAGGCGGAGGCGGTGGGCACCGAGACCGTCGACGGGGTGGCGCTGCACCACTTCCGGGGCACCCTGGACCTGGTGAAGGCGGCCGACGCGACGGGCGGCAGGGGCGGGGACGGCCTGCGGACGGGCGCGCAGACCTTCACCGTCAAGGAGGTCCCGTACGACGCCTGGCTGGACGACCAGGGCCGGCTGCGCAAGGTGGTCGAGGTGTTCACCTTCGCCGGGGTGGCCGGGTCGAAGGAGCCCAGGGACCAGGTGAAGGTGACGTCGACGACCTCGCTGTCGGACTTCGGCAAGCCGGTGGAGGCGGCCGAGCCCTCGGCCTCGGACATCTACCGGATGAAGCCCACGGAGAGCCCGAAGTAGGGCTGGTCCGACACGCCCCGGGCCGCCGGGGCAGCGCTCCGGCGCCGGGGCGAGACGGGGTGCCGCCGGGGCGGGTGGCCGTCCGGGGAGCGACTGCCACCCGTTTCGGCGGCGCCGAGATGGCCCGTCCGTGCCATGTGGACGGGCCCCGAAGTGCCTAGGCTGGACTCCGGGTGGCTGCCGCCCGGGCTGGCGAGGCACTGAAGGGGTGGTGCAGGTGGTGTCGTCCACGGGCGGCCGCAGCGGCGGCCACGACGACGCGGCCCTCGACGAGATCGATCTGGCCGGCGAGCTGATGATCGCCGCGACGGCCAGCTCCGGCGACCGGCTGCCGACCGAGCGGATCGACGAGGTGCTGCTGGACCGGTCCGAACCCGGGCAGTGCGACCGGGAGGCCGACGGCTAGCGGGCTCCGGACGCGACGCGGCCCGGGTGCGCCGCGGGCAAGGTCCGCTCCGGGAGCGACGCGCCCCCGGAGCGAAGCGGTCGGCCCGGCGGCTCAGCTGCGCAGCAGGCGGCTGATCGCGGCGGTGGCCTCCGCCACCTTGGCGTCCAGTTCGGCGCCGCCCTCCTCGGCGGCCGCGGCGACGCAGTGCCGCAGGTGCTCCTCCAGCAGGGAGAGCGCGAAGGACTGCAGCGCCTTGGTGCCGGCCGAGACCTGGGTGAGCACGTCGATGCAGTAGACGTCCTCGTCGACCATGCGCTGGAGGCCGCGGATCTGGCCCTCGATCCGGCGCAGCCGCTTGAGGTGGGCGTCCTTCTGCGCGCTGTAGCCGTGCGGGCCGTGGTGCCCGGCCGGGGCCGGGCCGGCGGGCGGCTCGGTCCCCTGCGCGTGCTCCGGCTCGCTGCGCGCTTGCGTCGTGGTCATCGGCCCCGCCTTCGTCTCAGTGCCTGGTGGCTGCGTCGGCCACAAGTGTCCAACACCGGGGCCCTCCGTGGTGTTCCGACGGCCGTCCCGGCATGTGCCGCAGGGGCTCTGGAGGGGGCTCCCGGCGGTTCACCCGTCTGAGCGGCGCCCCGTTCTCCGGTGCGCACGACGGGGACAATCCGGGCGAGGTTCCGTCAGACTGGGGCTCGCGTCCACGTGTGGTGGTGCGCCCGGATCAGCCGGTGCGGCGGCCGAACGGAAGGGGAGGTTCCGGCTCCTTCCCCGACACCCCGTTTGCGTGATTGCGTTCGGTTGCACCTAGCATCGTTCAGTCCCTACCCCGCACATCGGAGATTTCCGTGCGTTTTAGCCTGACCCCGAAGGAGACGAGCTTCTACGACATGTTCGCCGCCGCGGCGGAGAACCTCGTCGTCGGATCGAAGCTCCTTTTGGAGCTGCTGGGATCAGACGTGTCGGCCCGTGCGGAGATCGTCGAGCGCATGCGCGCCGCCGAGCACGCCGGGGACGACACCACCCATGCCGTCTTCCACCAGCTGAACTCGTCCTTCATCACGCCCTTCGACCGCGAGGACATCTACAGCCTCGCCTCGTCGCTGGACGACATCATGGACTTCATGGAGGAAGCCGTCGACCTGGTCGTCCTCTACGACATCCAGACCCTGCCGAAGGGCGTCGAGCAGCAGATCGAGGTACTGGCGCGCGCCGCGGAGCTCACCGCCGAGGCGATGCCGAACCTGCGCAGCATGTCCAACCTCACCGAGTACTGGATCGAGGTCAACCGTCTGGAGAACCAGGCCGACCAGATCCACCGCAAGCTGCTCGCCCACCTGTTCTCCGGTCAGTACGACGCCATCGAGGTCCTCAAGCTCAAGCAGGTCGTGGACGTCCTTGAGGAGGCGGCGGACGCGTTCGAGCACGTCGCCAACACGGTGGAGACCATCGCCGTCAAGGAGTCCTGACTCCCGTGGACATGGCAGCACTCATCGCCGTCATCGGCGTTGCGTTCTTCTTCACGTACACCAACGGCTTCCACGACTCGGCGAACGCGATCGCCACGTCGGTCTCCACCCGGGCGCTCACCCCCCGGGCGGCGCTGGCGATGGCCGCGGTGATGAACCTGGCGGGCGCGTTCCTCGGCAGCGGCGTGGCGCACACCGTCTCCCAGGGGATCATCGAGACCCCCACCGGCAACCAGGGGATGGCGATCCTGTTCGCGGCCCTGGTCGGGGCGATCGCCTGGAACCTGGTCACCTGGTACTTCGGCCTTCCGTCCTCCTCCTCGCACGCGCTGTTCGGCGGCATGGTGGGCGCGGCCCTGGCCGGCGGCACCGAGGTGATCTGGAGCGGGGTCCTCGACAAGATCGTCATCCCGATGTTCGTCTCGCCCGTGGTCGGCCTGGTCGGCGGCTTCCTGGTGATGCTGGCGATCCTGTGGATCTTCCGCCGGGCCAACCCGCACCGGGCCAAGCGCAACTTCCGGGTCGCCCAGACCGCCTCGGCCGCCGCGATGGCCCTGGCGCACGGCCTCCAGGACGCCCAGAAGACCATGGGCATCGTGGTCATGGCACTGACCATCTCCGGCCACCAGTCCGGCAACGGCATTCCGGTCTGGGTGAAGATCTCCTGCGCGACGATGCTCTCGCTGGGCACCTACGCGGGCGGCTGGCGGATCATGCGGACGCTCGGCCGAAAGATCATCGAGCTGGACCCGCCGCAGGGCTTCGCCGCCGAGGCCACCTCCGCGACGGTCATGTACATCTCGTCGTTCGTCTTCAAGGCGCCGATCTCCACCACCCACGTGATCACCGCGGCGATCATGGGCGTGGGGGCCACCAAGCGGATCCGCGCGGTGCGCTGGGGCGTCGCGAAGAACATCGTGCTCGGCTGGTTCATCACGATGCCGGCGGCCGCCGTCGTCGCAGCGCTGATGTACTGGTTCGTCCACCTGTTCTGGGGCTGACGGCCCCGCAGGACGCACGGACGGACAGGGCCCGCCCCCACATCTCGGGGGCGGGCCCTTTTCCATGTCCCGCGGCGGCACCGCCATGCAGCACCGCGGGACAGCTCGCGATCCGTCACGCGTCCCGGCGCCTCGGCGCCGCCCGTGACGGGCTCCGGTCTAGCCGAAGCGGCCGGAGATGTAGTCCTCGGTGGCCTGGACCTGCGGGTTGGAGAAGATCCGCTGGGTGTCGTCCAGCTCGACCAGCTTGCCCGGCTGGCCGACGCCGGCCAGGTTGAAGAAGGCGGTGCGGTCGCTGACGCGGGCCGCCTGCTGCATGTTGTGGGTCACGATGACGATGGTGAACTGCTCCTTGAGCTCGCCGATCAGGTCCTCGATGGCGAGGGTGGAGATCGGGTCGAGCGCGGAGCAGGGCTCGTCCATCAGCAGGACCTGGGGCTCGACCGCGATGGCGCGGGCGATGCAGAGGCGCTGCTGCTGACCGCCGGAGAGGCCGGCCCCCGGCTTGTTCAGCCGGTTGTGGACCTCCTTCCAGAGGTTGGCGCCCTTCAGCGAACGCTCCACCACCTCGTCCAGCACGGACTTCTTCTTCACGCCGGAGAGCCGCAGACCCGCGATCACGTTGTCGTAGATCGACATGGTCGGGAAGGGGTTCGGGCGCTGGAAGACCATGCCGACCGAGCGGCGCACGGCGACCGGGTCGACGTTGGAGGCGTAGAGGTTCTCGTCGTCCAGGAGGACCTTGCCCTCGACCCGGGCGCCCGGGATCACCTCGTGCATCCGGTTCAGGGTCCGGAGGAAGGTGGACTTGCCGCAGCCGGACGGGCCGATGAAGGCGGTCACCGAGCGGGGCTCGATGCTCATCGAGATGTCCTCGATGGCCTTGGTGGTGCCGTAGTAGGCCGACAGTCCGCTGACGTCGATGCGCTTGGCCATGATCGTTGCTTCTCTCGTCTGTCTCGTACGTCAGTCGGTCGCTCAGTGCCCGCCCTTGGGCGAGCGCCAGCGTGCGATGCCCCGGGCGACGAGGTTGAGCCCCATCACGAAGGCGATCAGCACCAGCGCCGCGCCCCAGGCACGGGCGTAGCCGAAGTCGTTGTTGACCTGCGAGTACTGGGTCCAGATGTACATCGGCAGGGACTGCTGCGGTCCGTCGAACGGGTTGTTGTTGATGTAGTCGGCGCCGAACACCAGCATCATCACCGGGGCGGTCTCGCCCGTGATGCGGGCGACCGCGAGCATCACACCGGTGGTGATGCCGCCGATCGCGGTGGGGAGGACGATCCGCAGGATGGTCTTCCACTTCGGCACGCCGAGCGCGTACGAGGCTTCGCGCAGCTCGTTCGGGACGAGCTTCAGCATCTCCTCGGTGGACCGGACCACGACCGGCATCATCAGGATCGCCAGCGCGAGGCTGCCCGAGAAGCCGGAGTAGCTGAAGCCCAGGGCGAGGTTCCAGAGCGAGAGGATGAACAGACCGGCGACGATCGACGGGATGCCCGTCATGACGTCGACGAAGAAGGTGACCGCCTTGGCGAGCGTGCCGCGGCCGTACTCGACCAGGTAGACGGCGGTCAGCAGCCCGATCGGGGCCGCGATCGCGGTGGCCAGGGCGACCTGCTCCAGGGTGCCGATCAGCGCGTGGTAGATGCCACCGCCGGGCCCGGACTGGATCACGCCCTTCATGGAGTGGCTCAGGAAGTTCCCGTCGACCACTCCGATGCCCTGCTGGACGGTGTAGAAGGTCAGGGCGACCAGGGGGACGACGGCCAGGATGAAGGCGACCCAGACCACCGAGGTGGCGAAGCGGTCCTTGGCCTGCCGGCGGCCCTCGACCCGGGCCGAGAGGACGTAGCTGATCAGGACGAAGAGCAGGGCCGAGATCAGGCCCCACTGGAGGTGGCTGGCCAGCCCGCCGGCCACGCCGATCCCGCAGCCGAGGGCGATCGAGCCGACGGCCACGGCGGCCGGGGCCCACTTGGGCAGTCGGTTGGCGGTCAGCGGACGGCCGACCGGCCGGGCGTCCTCGATGACGGCGGTGACGGTCATGCGTTGGCCCCCGAGTACTCCTTGCGGCGGGCGATGATCAGTCGCGCGGCACCGTTCACCAGCAGGGTGATGACGAACAGGACGAGGCCGGAGGCCATCAGCGCGTTGCGGCCGTTGTCACCGGCCTCGGCGAACTTCAGCGCGATGTTCTGCGCGAAGGTGCCGCCGCCCGCGTCGAGGATGTGCAGCGACAGGACGTTGCTGGCGGAGAGCACCACCGCGACCGCGATGGTCTCGCCGAGCGCGCGGCCGAGGCCGAGCATCGAGGCCGAGATGATGCCGGGGCGGCCGAACGGCAGCACCGCGGTGCGGATCATCTCCCAGCGGGTCGCGCCGAGCGCGAGCGCCGCCTCCTCGTGCATCCGCGGCACCTGGCGGAACACCTCGCGGGAGACCGCGGTGATGATCGGCAGGACCATGATCGCCAGCAGGATGCCGACGGTGAACAGGTTGCGCGGGGTGCCGGTCCTGGTCTGGTCGAAGATGTACGTCCAGCCCAGGTAGTCGTTGAGCCAGCTGGTCAGGCCGTCCATGTGCGGGACCAGGAAGAGCGCGCCCCAGAGGCCGTAGACGATGCTGGGGACGGCGGCGAGCAGGTCGACCAGGTAGGCGAACGGCTGGGCGATCCTGCGCGGCGCGTAGTGCGAGATGAACAGCGCGATCCCGATGGCCACCGGGACGGCGATCGCCATCGCGATGACGGCACTGACGATGGTGCCGATGGCCAGGACGGCGATGCCGAAGACGGGCTTCGGGGCGTCCGGCGTCCACTCGAAGCTGGTGAGGAAGTTGCCCTCGTTGGTGGTCAGGGCCAGGACCGACCGCCAGGTCAGGAACGCGGCGATGGCGGCCATGACGACCAGCAGGAGGATGCCCGAGCCCCGGGCGAGGTTCATGAAGATCTTGTCGCCGACCCGGCTGTCGCGCGGCCGGCGTTCCCTGCCTCGCGGGGCGGCAGGGGAGGATGAAGTCATTGGTCTACTCCGGTCTGGTGGTGCCGCCCCGGAAGGGGGACGGCACCATGGCGGCGGTGCCCCGGACGTGGTGCTGGGTGTGGTCCGTTCCGGTGGGGCGGCCCCGGCCCCCCTCGCTCACGGGGCCGCTCCACCGGGGGTCCTGTCGGGTCAGGCCAGGGTGGCGATGACGCCGTTGACCTTGTCGGTCACGGCCTTCGGCAGCGGGACGTAGCCCTTCTCGCCGATGGCCTTCTGACCCGCGTCGCTGGCGGTGTAGGTCAGGAAGGACTTCAGGGTGTCGAGGGTCTCGGCCTTGTTGCCCTTGTCGCAGACGATCTCGTAGGTGACCAGGACCAGCGGGTAGGAACCCTCTTCCTTGGTCGCGTAGTCGAGCTTCAGCGCGAGGTCGCTGCCGGTGCCGGCGGCCTGCGCCTTGGCGATCGTGGAGGCGGCGTTCTCGGCGGTGGCCTCGACCGGCTTGGCGGCGCCCGTGTTGATCGCGGCGCTCTTCAGGCTGTTGGTCTGGGCGTAGGCCAGCTCGACGTAGCTGATCGAGTTCTTGACCTGCTTCACCTGGGCCGAGACACCGGCGCTGCCGTTGGCCGACTGGCCGCCCTTGCCCGCCCAGGCCTTGCCGGCCGGGTAGGACCAGGCGCCGCCGCCGGCGGCGGCGAAGTACTTGGTCAGGTTCTCGGTGGTGCCGGCGTCGTCCGAGCGGTGGAAGGTCTGGATCTCGGTGTCCGGCAGCTTGGCGCCCGGGTTCAGGGCCGCGATCGCCGGGTCGTTCCACTTGGTGATCTGCGAGTCGAAGATCTTGGCGGAGGTCGGGCCGTCCAGGACCAGGTTGTCGACACCGTCGACGTTGTAGACCAGCGAGATCAGACCGCCGACCATCGGCAGGTCGATGCCCTGGCCGCCGGTGCAGACCGCCTTGGAGGCGTCGACCTCGGCCGGCTTCAGGGCCGAGTCGGAGCCGGCGAACTGGATCTTGCCCTGGTTGAACTGCTGGATGCCGGCACCGGAGCCGCCACCCTGGTAGTTGATGGTGCTGCCGGAGCAGGCGGCGGCGAAGCTGGTCTTCCAGACGTCCATCGCCGCGCCCTGCGCGGTCGAACCGGCGGCGATCAGCGAACCGGCCTTGCCACAGTTGATCGCGGCGGCGGGCGCGGCGGAACCGCCGGAGCCACCGGACGCGGTCGTGTTGTTGTTGTTGTCCGACCCGCAGGCGGCGAGCGACAGCGAGCTGACGAGCGCCATGGCACCGATCGCGAGGGCCTTGGAGCGGCCGTTCCGCTGGAGCTTCACAGGGGTGTCCCTTTCTGTGGCATTGCCCTTGCGCGGGCCGTACGGCTACGGCGGCCCAGCACGGGTTTTGCTGTGGTCCGGGGCCCGTTCGGCCCTCCGGTGGTCCCGAAGTTAGGCCGGGTAAGTGACACGACAGCCGGTCGCAAGTGAACGGGGAGTGAACCTCGAACGGATGACAGGAAACTACGTCAGGTAGTAACGGTTGCGTCACGGCAAGGGCGCGGGAAGATCACTTCCACCGTTCCTTCACCGGTGCCGCCCCGGCCGCCCGCACCGGCTTCGCCCCCAGGAGCGCCAGCAGCGCGTCGATCAGCGACCGGTCGTGATCGTGGGTGAGCCGGGCCCGCGCCTTCCCGGCCGGCAGCCACTCCAGCCGGTCCACCTCCCGGTTGGGCCGGAAGGACCCGCTGGAGGGCACCGCCGCCCAGTAGCGGACCTCCTTGGGACGGCCCTGCACCCGGTAGTGCTGGGTGGGCAGCTCCGGGCCCAGCAGGCAGCGGAACCCGGTCTCCTCCCGGACCTCGCGCAGCGCCGCGTCGACCACGCCCTCACCGGCTTCGAGCTTGCCCTTCGGCAGGCTCCAGTCGTCGTACTTGGGCCGGTGGATCACCGCGATCCGCGGCCGCCCCAGCCGGCCGCTCTTCTTCGGCCGGCCCGGCAGCCACAGCACCGCGCCCGCCGCCAGCACCACCGGGGCGTGCCCCACCACGGCCCCCGCCCCGGCCACGGCCCCCGTCGCCGCCCGGCCGGCGGGCGGGCGCTCGCCCACCTCAGACCGTCCCGGCCGCGGCGGAGTGCCCCCAGGCGTCGGTCGGGACGAGCTCCAGCCAGCCGTCCGGGCCGGGCGGCAGGTCGGGCCAGCAGAGGCCGACGGCGTACCGCGCGGACTCCACCTCCAGCCGCTGGTCGGCGTGCACCACCCCCAGCACGTACGCGGTGGCCGGGGTGATCCGCGGGGTGCGCGCCGCGGTGGCGGCGGTGACGGCGGCGTCCGCCGCCTCCTGCTGCCGGGCCAGCACCAGGTCCAGCCCGTCCAGCTCGGAGGAGGCGCGGCCGCACACCTCCAGTGCGTACCGGGCCCGCTTCACCAGGATCCGCATCCGGGCCCAGGGCGCGTCGTCGGCCGCCAGCGCGGTGTCCGCGTCGGTCGCCCCGCGGGACGCCGGCACCGTGGCCAGCCGGCGCAGCCCGTCCCCGCCGTACGGCGTCGCGGCCCGCCGCAGCGGCAGCTGCTGGGCGCCCGCGGTCAGCGCGGCGAAGGCGGCGGCGGCCTGCGGCAGCAGCACCGCGGGGGCCCGGCCGCCCGCCGACTCCAGCAGCGGGGCGTCGCCGACCAGCAGGGTCATCCGGTCCGCCAGCGCGTGCAGCCGGGCGGAGCGGAGCTCCTGGAGCACCGTGGAGTGCGCCCTGGTCCGGGCCAGTGTCAGCTGCCGGTCCAGCAGCGCCCGCGCCTTGGGGGCGCCCACGTGGCCGGCCAGCATGCCCGTCCCGTCCGGGTCGGTGCCGCTCAGCGAGTCCAGCGCGCCCAGCAGCCGGGCCGAGCGGCGGACGTAGCCGGGCTCCAGCGCCAGCAGGTTGAGCAGCCAGCGCAGCTCGGTGCGCGACTCCTGCGCCCAGGTCTGCTCGAAGACCGAGCCGAAGGTGTGCAGCAGCCCGCCGACCCGCCGGACGGCCCGCAGCAGGTCCGAGGTGCCGGCCGACGGGACGACCGAGGCCGTCCCGGGTCTGGCGCCGACCTCGCCCACCGCCAGCGGCAGCGCGCGCAGGAAGGCGCCGGCCTGGGCGGTGAGGTGGTGGGAAAGGATGTCCCCGGCGGTCGCTGTGGAGGCCGCCTGGGCCGTCATCGGCGCTTCGGTCATGGCGTGGTAGATCCCCGTTCCTCCGAGGTGCTCCCCCGGAGCTGGTGGCCGACCGCCGGGACAGGTCCCCTTGCCGTCCCGGCGGCTTCGCATCAGTGGACGCGTCAGCGCGAGGTCGCGGCCCGGCGGCGCTGGCGCGAGTCGATCAGCAGGTCCTGGACGTGTCGCAGCGGACGGCCCTCGACGTCCTGCGAGTGGCGGGTCCACGCGCCGTCCGGCCCCAGGTGCCAGGACTCGGTCTCGTCCGACACCCCGAGGTCGATCAGCCCGGACAGCTCGGCGCGGTGTGCCGGATCGGTGATCCGCATCAGCGCCTCGATCCGGCGGTCCAGGTTGCGGTGCATCATGTCGGCGCTGCCGATCCAGACCTCCGGATCGCCGTTGTTGCCGAACACGAAGACCCGGGAGTGCTCCAGGAAGCGGCCCAGGATGCTGCGGACCCGGATGTTCTCGCTCAGCCCCGGCACGCCCGGGCGGATCGCACAGATCCCGCGCACCCAGACGTCCACCGGCACACCGGCCTGGGAGGCCCGGTACAGCGCGTCGATCACGGCCTCGTCGACGATCGAGTTGACCTTGAGCTTCACGTAGGCCGGGCGGCCCGCCCGGTGGTGGGCGATCTCGTTGTGGATCCGTGAGACCAGCCCGTCGCGCAGCCCGCGCGGGGCGGTCAGCAGGCGGCGGTAGGACTCGCGGCGCGAGTAGCCGGAGAGCCGGTTGAACAGGTCCGAGAGGTCCGCGCCGACCTGCGGGTCGGAGGTGAGCAGGCCGAGGTCCTCGTACAGCCGGGCCGTCTTCGGGTGGTAGTTGCCGGTGCCGACGTGCGAGTAGCGGCGCAGGGTGTCGCCCTCCTGCCGGACCACCAGCGAGAGCTTGCAGTGCGTCTTCAGCCCGACCAGGCCGTACACCACGTGACAGCCGGCCTCCTCCAGCTTGCGGGCCCACTTGATGTTGGCCTGCTCGTCGAAGCGCGCCTTGATCTCCACCAGCACCAGCACCTGCTTGCCGGACTCGGCCGCGTCGATCAGCGCGTCGACGATCGGCGAGTCGCCGGAGGTGCGGTACAGGGTCTGCTTGATCGCCAGCACGTCCGGGTCCCCGGCGGCCTGCTCCAGGAAGGCCTGCACCGAGGTGGAGAAGCTGTCGTAGGGGTGGTGCAGCAGGACGTCGCGCTCGCGCATCGCGGCGAAGATGTCCGGCTGGGAGGCCGACTCGACGTCGGTCAGCCCCCGGGCCGTGCCGGCCACGAACTTCGGGTACTTGAGCTCCGGGCGGTCCAGCTCGGCGATCCCGAACAGCCCGGTCAGGTCCAGCGGCCCGGGCAGCGGGAAGACCTCCGCCTCGGTGATGTTCAGCTCCCGCACCAGCAGGTCCAGGATGTACGGGTCGATCGACTCCTCGACCTCCAGCCGGACCGGCGGGCCGAAGCGCCGCCGCATCAGCTCCTTCTCCAGGGCCTTGAGGATGTTCTCGGTGTCGTCCTCCTCCACCTCCAGGTCCTCGTTGCGGGTGACGCGGAAGGCGTGGTGGGCCAACACCTCCATCCCCGGGAAGAGCTCCTCCAGGTGGGCGCCCATGACGTCCTCCAGCGGGACGTACCGCTGGGGCGAGGCCTCCAGGAAGCGGGCCAGCGACTGCGGCACCTTGACGCGCGCGAAGTGCTTGTGGCCGGAGACCGGGTTGCGCACCACGACGGCCAGGTTGAGCGAGAGTCCCGATATGTACGGGAAGGGGTGCGCCGGGTCGACGGCCAGCGGGGTCAGGACGGGAAAGATCTTCTGCCGGAACAGCGTGTGCAGCCGGGCCTGCTCCTTCTCCGCCAGCTCCGACCAGCGGACCACCTCGATGCCCTCGCCGGCGAGGTCCGGCAGCACCTCCTGCTGGAAGGCGGCGGCGTGGCGCGCCATCAGCTCGCGCGAGCGGGTCCAGATCAGGTCCAGCACCTCGCGCGGCTGGAGGCCGGACGCACTGCGCTGGGCGACTCCGGTGGCGATCCGGCGCTTGAGCCCGGCCACCCGGACCATGAAGAACTCGTCCAGGTTGCTCGCGAAGATCGCCAGGAACTTCGCCCGCTCCAGCAACGGGATGCCCGGGTCCTCGGCCAGTTCCAGGACCCGTTCGTTGAACGCCAGCCAACTGCGCTCGCGGTCCAGGAAGCGGCCCTGCGGCAGTGCTTCGAACTCCTCCTCGTCCGTGGCCGGCAGCTCCGGCGGAATACCCAGCGCGCCGGACATCCGGGCCGTAGGTGACAGCGGGGCAGAGACGGGGCGGGGGATGCTCATGGGCTCCAGCTCCTCCAGCAGCAGGACGGCGTCCGGACGCGAATGGCTCTGCGGGCCGTCGCCCTCGCCCCGGGCCGGACCCGGGGACAGCACCCACCCTCCCGGTGCGGTCCGTACAGGACCGGCCGGTGCGTGGCGGTCGACTCTGCACGAGCGAGACACTACGGACTTCATCCTGTGATCTTCGCGGCAGCAATTGAATCCACGGTAAACACCGCATGGCCAGGAGGAAAGCTGAGTCGGTCGGAGCAAGGGGCGTCGCCGTCCCGTCCCTCGCCCGCGACCGCTCGCGGGGCCGTCCCGGCCGCGTTAGACGCCGCCGGAGGACCGGGGAGTCCGGTGCGCGGATGCCCCGGACCGGCTAGGCCGACCGGTTCGTCCGGTACTGGGCTCGGTACATGAGGTCCACCTCGTGAACGGCGAATCCCAATCGTTCATATACCCGCACGGCGGCCGGATTGTCGGCGTCGACGTAGAGAAGCACGGTGTCCAGTCCGCGCTCCCCGGTGCCGGTGCCGGTCAGGTGGCGCAGGCCCGCCGCGGTCAGCGCACGGCCGAGACCGCTGCCCTGCTCGGCCGGGTCCACCCCGACCACGTACACCTCGCCGAGCTCGGGCTCGGTGGCGGTGGCCGGGTGCACCTTGGTCCAGTGGAAGCCGACCACCCTGCCGTCGCGGGTCGCGAGGAAGAAGCCGGCCGGGTCGAACCACGGCTCGGCGATCCGCTCGGCCAGGTCCTGCCCGGTCCAGGCGCCCTGCTCGGGGTGGTGGGCGAAGGCCAGGGCATTCAGCCGCAGCCACTCGGCGTCGTCCTCCCCCGGGCGGAAGGTCCGGAGCTCGATGCCCTCGGGAACGGCCACCTCCTCGGTCTGCCGGCCGGTGCGGCGCATCTGCCGCAGCTCGCGGACCAGCTCGGCGCCGTACACCCCGGCCAGGTGCCGGGCCGCCGGGTGGCCGCCGTGCACCCAGAAGTCCACCGCGTCGCGCCCCGCCCGGTGGGCCTGCTCCAGGACCGCGTCCACCAGCGGACGGGCCAGGCCGCGGCCGCGGGCGGCCGGGTCGACCACCAGCTCGGCGGCGGGGTTGGCCGCCGGGTTCTCCGGCACCTCGAGCTGGCCGTAACCGAGGACGGCGCCGCTCCCGGTCCCGGATTCGGTCTTGGTGTCGGTCCCGGTCCCGGTCTCGACGAGGTGGATCACACCCGGCCGCGGGATCTCCGCGTTCCGCAACCGAAGCCGGCCCTGCTCGGACACGGCGGCCCGGCCGTCCACCGCCTGGGCCGCCGCCAGAACACGCAGGGAACCGTCGCGCTGCTCGGGCCGGAGCACATCGTCCGCAATGACCGCTGTCTGATCGTCCATGCCCAGACGATACGTCACCGGAAATGCGAAAAGCCCCTGATCCGAGTGGATCAGGGGCTTTTCTGAAGAATTGTTCGGCGGCGTCCTACTCTCCCACAGGGTCCCCCCTGCAGTACCATCGGCGCTGTAAGGCTTAGCTTCCGGGTTCGGAATGT
>NZ_JBVJBI010000044.1:0-65093 GCF_055589745.1 Kitasatospora sp. NPDC041917
CTGGTGCGCGTGAGGCGCCGGGTTGGCGAATTCCGTCAAGCCCGCAGGTCCGGCTTTGCGTCAAGCTGGGCTTTCCTTCACGTGGTTGAGACCACGTCAGGGTGACGGACAGCGACGACCGGACGGGCGGTGGCGGGCCCGGCCGTCAGGGCCTGGCGGGTGCCGGGTCCTGGACGCGCCCCTGCAGGGCCTTGGACAGTTCGGCGACGCAGGACGCGAGTTGTCCGGTCGTCAGCTGCCCCGGGTCGCCGCCGCACCCGGCCGCCGGTGCGGCCGGTGTCGGGGCCGCTGTCGGGGCCGGGGTCGGGGCCGGGCGTCCGCCGGGCGCGGTGATGTCGCCGCTCAGCGACACCAGGTTGGGGGTCACCGTGGCGTCGCCCGACAGGTCGATGTAGTCCTGGGTCTGCCCGTTGAAGTCCACGAAGCCGCGCCACATGTCCCGGCCGAACGGGACGATCTCCTGCAGCGCGCCGCCCTGCCCGGCGCTGATGGTGATCGAGGTCTGCTGCGCCATGTACGACACCATCCGGCTGGCCAGCACGTCCAGGTTCACCGACGGGCTGTCGTCGCCGCGCACGTACACGTGCAGGTCGTTGAGGCCGCCGCCGACCCGGTCGGCCTGCAGGACGGCGAAGGCCACCACCAGCTGCGAGGAGCTCTCCCGCGGCACCAGCGGCGTCACGTAGTACAGGTGGCCGTCCGCCCTGGAGCGCAGCAGGAACTCGCCCGGGTTGACGGCGTTGGTCGACGCCGAGGTGTGCGCGTAGCCGAAGCCGCGGTCGTCCTTCGCGCCGCGGCCGCCGAGCCACTGGATCTCGTGGATCTGCGAGCGGACCACCGAGGCCGGGTAGACGGCCCCCGGCAGTTCGCCCGGGGCCACGTCCGCCCGGTACGTCACGCTCGGGCGGCCGTCGGGCGAGCCGCGCAGCACCAGCACCCCGGCGGGTTCCAGGACGGTGCGCTGGCGCCAGCCGGTCTGCCGGGCCACCGAGATCACCACCACCGGCTGGGCGGTGCGGGGGTCGGTGCCGTCGCAGTAGCCCCAGATGTCCTGGTCGCTGTGGACGAGGTCCGGGAAGCGCTCGGCGAGCAGGTTGCGCAGGCTGACGGCCCCGGTGCCGGCGAAGGCCCGGCCGAAGGCGTGCTCGCCGCGGAAGGCGCAGGTGGTGACGGAGTTGGAGCGGCCGTCCCAGACGGCGACGCCCTCCATCGGCTGCTCGCCGGAGCCGTCCAGGACGGCCGTCCACACGCCGCCGCCCGGCGAGGCGTCGGGCAGGTAGTGCAGGCTGTGGCCCATCAGGTGGACCCCGGAGGTCAGGCCGGCACTGTCGGTGAGCGCCTTGGCGGCCGCCGCGTAGGAGGCGGTGCGGGCCTCGAAGTCGAAGTCCGGCATCGGCGCGGTCTTCACGCAGGCCGGCACGTCCGCGGTGCCGACCAGGTCGCAGCGGGTGCCGTCGCCGGCGCGGGTGTGCTCGGTCACCGGCAGGACCGAGCGCGGTGTGCCGGCCCCGCCGGCGGGGACGTCGAGCACGGTGGCCGCCGCGTAGAAGCGGCCCGCGTCCTTGTCGTCGTCCCACAGTCCGGTGCCCGTGCGCACCAGCGAGCCGGCCACCGCCAGCAGCACCGCCGCCAGTGCCAGGCGCACCCGCCACCCGCCGTAGCCGGCCCCGGACTCCTGCGCGACGTACGCGACCACGCCCACCGTGCCGCACAGCCCGATCGCGACCCAGAGCCAGAACAGCGGCGCCGCGTCCAGCACGCCGCCGTGCGGGAGGAACTCCCGCTCGATCAGCAGCACGTAGCTCTGGTCCTGCTGCCCGAACCCGCCGAACACGGTGTGCTTGACCAGCCGTACCAGCAGCGCGACCAGCGGCATCCACAGCCACCAGACGGCCAGCGCCGTCAGCCCGCGTCGCACCACGCCCCGCCGGACATCACTCTTCGTCACACGCCACCCCTGTCCCCGCCCGGCCGCCCGCTGCCCGCGCGCCGGTCCGCGACCTGACGGCGGGCGTCCGATGGTACGCGCCGCACCGCCCCGGCCGCCGGGATATCGCACGGCCAACCATGCTCCCGCCCAAGGGGTTTGCCGTCCGGCGGCCTTTCCCGGGCCGGGCTCCCGGCGGCCCGGGCGCCGCCTGCGGGGTCCGGGTTCCCGCGCCGGGGCCGGGGCGGGCACCGGCGGGCCGCCGGGTCCGGCGGCCGCCACCGGGCCCGCCGGTAGCGGACCGTGACGGGACGGGAACCCTCAGCACTTGACAGTCTCTTGCCCTGAGGCGCGTACTGGAACAAGGACAAACAGCAGACAGGGCCCTGTGCTCCAGGATTCCGTTCGATCTCCGCGGCCGGTGCGAAGCGGCGACAGGGCGTCGGGATGCTCCGCACCCCCGCGTCGTGCCCGGCCCGGTGCCGTCGACGGGCCCTTTTCGTGTGCCGCTACCGCGCCCGCATCGCCGCTCTGCCGCGCGTCCTTCACGCGAGCCCCGGCATCCGCCCTTCCGACGGACTGCCGCCCTGCGGCTCGTCGACGGAAAGGCGGGCACCATGGTGCTCGATTCGACAACTCTGCACGTGAGCATCGAGGACCCGGTTCTCGACCGGATGAACTTCCTGAACGAGATCACGTCCAGTTACCCGGACGCGGTGTCCTTCGCGCCGGGGCGGCCCTATGACGGCTTCTTCGAGGTCGAGGAGATCCACGCCCACCTGCGCCGGTACGCGACGTACCTGGAGAGCCGGGGCGCGGGGCCGGCCGAAGTGCGCGACGGCTTCTACCAGTACGGGCCGGCCGCGGGGCGGATCCGCGAGCTGATCGCGTACTGGCTGCGGCAGGACGAGGGGCTGGAGGTCGCGCCCGAGGCGATCGTGGTGACGGTCGGTGCGCAGGAGGCGATGTTCCTGGTGCTGCGCGCGCTGTTCGCGACGCCCGAGGACGTCCTGCTGCTGGTGACCCCCTGTTATGTCGGGATCATCGGGGCCGCGCGGCTGCTGGACATCCCGGTGGTCGCGGTGCCGGAGCGTGACGGGCGGCTGGTGGTGGCCGACGTGGACGGGGCGGTGCGGGCACAGCGTGCGGCGGGCCGGCGGCCACGGGCGGTGTACGTGGTGCCGGACCACGCCAATCCGACCGGGTCCACGCTGGACCTGGCGACGCGGACCGCGCTGCTGGAGCTGGCCGAGCGCCACGGGCTGCTCGTCCTGGAGGACAGTCCCTACCGGCTGAGCGGCCCGGGGCCGCGGCAGCCGATGCTCAAGGCGCTCGACCGGTCGAGGAGCGTCGTCCAGCTCGGCAGCTTCTCCAAGACGCTGTTCCCCGGCGCGCGGATCGGCTACGTCGTGGCCGACCAGGAGGTGCGGGGCGGGCGCGGCGGGGTGCGGCTGCTCGCGCGGGACCTGGCGAGGGTGAAGAGCATGGTCACGGTGAACACGTCCTCGCTCAGCCAGGCGGCCGCGGCGGGTGCGCTGCTGGGTGCGGACGGCCGGCTCTCCGTGCTGAACGCCAGGGCCGCCGAGCACTACCGCCGCAGCATGGCCGCGACGCTGGCGCAGTTGGAGCGGTGGCTGCCCGAGGGGCGGCGCCGGGAGCTGGGGGTGGGGTGGAACCGTCCCGAGGGCGGGTTCTTCCTCACGCTGCGCACCGGTTTCCGGACCGGCGCCGCTGCCCTGGAGCGTTCGGCCCGGGACTTCGGTGTGATCTGGACGCCGATGGAGTTCTTCCATCCGTACGGCGGGGGCGAGCAGGACATCCGGCTCTCGATCAGTTATCTGACGCCCGGGCAGGTGACCGAGGGCGTCGAGCGGCTCGCGCGGTTCGTGGAGGCGCTCAGCGGCGAGCGGCGCCCGGAGGGGACGCACAGAGCCAGGACACACAGAGCCAGGACGTACAGAGCCGCGGCGCACGGCGGCGACGTGCCCGGCACCGGAACGGAGAGTGACGCATCATGACCGCGGCCCTGGAGCGAGCAATGGTCGCCACGGCCCCGCGCATCCTGAGCGTGGGCACCGCCGTGCCGCCCGAGCACTATTCCCAGGAGGAGCTGCTCGACCTGTTCGGGATCACCGACCGCAAGGTGCGCTCGGTCTTCCTGCTGGGCTCCATCCGGCAGCGTTCGCTGGTGCTGCCCCCGGCGGCACCCGACGGCTCGCGGGTGCGCGAGAGCCAGGGCGACCTCCTGGACAAGCACAAGGCGTGGGCCGTGAGCATGGGGTCGGACGCGATGTCGGTGTGCCTCAAGCGGATCGGGGCCGACCTGTCCGAGGTGGGCTACCTGTGCTGCGTGACGTCGACCGGCTTCCTCACCCCGGGTCTGAGCGCGCTGCTGATCCGCGAGCTGGGCATGGACTGGCACACGGCGCGGGCCGACATCGTCGGCATGGGCTGCAACGCGGGGCTCAACGCGCTGGCCGTGGTGGGCAACTGGGCCGCGGCCAATCCGGGCCGGCTGGCCGTGATGGTCTGCTCGGAGGCCTGCTCGGCCGCGTACACGATGGACTCCACGATGCGTACGGCCGTGGTCAACAGCCTCTTCGGCGACGGCGCGGCGGCGGTGGCGGTGATGGCCGACCCGCGGGGCGGCGAGGGGGCCGAGGAGGAGGGGTCCGGCCCGCGCCCGGAGGGCCCGCGGATCCTGCGGACGGCGAGCGTCACGATCGTCGACGCCATCGACGCGATGCGCTACGACTGGGACCGCGACCAGGACCGCTTCAGTTTCTTCCTGGATCCGCAGATCCCCTACCTGGTGGGCGCGCACGTGGAGGGCGTCGTCGACCGGCTGCTGGCCGGCACGTCGCTGCGCCGCGACGACGTGGCGCACTGGCTGGTGCACTCGGGCGGCAAGAAGGTCATCGACGCGGTCGCCGTCAACCTCGGGCTGACCCGCCACGACCTGCGCCACACCATCACCGTGCTGCGCGACTTCGGCAACGTCTCCAGCGGCTCGTTCCTCTTCTCCTACGACCGGCTCCTGCAGGAGGGCGTGGTCCGCGACGGCGACTACGGCGTGCTCATGACCATGGGGCCGGGTTCGACGATCGAATCCGCGCTCATCCAGTGGTGAACCGACGCGAGGGAGACCGCGATGCCCGTCAACGCCCTGCCCGAAGGCCCCGTGCTGCACGTGGACGGCGGCCGGGAGATCTCGGCCGAACTGACCGAGGCCGTCGGCGCGCTGTGCGACGAGGCGGAGTCCGCCGGAGCCGACTTCGCGACCCTGTACCTCTCCGGCTCCCCGACGGGCGAGGCGGTGGCGAAGCCGGCCGACGTGGCCACCGTGACGAAGTGGGAGCGGGCCGTACGGCGCTTCGAACGGCTGCGGCTGCCCACACTGGCGGCGGCGGGCGGGGAGTGCGGCGGCGCGGCACTGGACCTGCTGCTCGCCACCGACGTGCGGGTGGCGGCACCCGACCTGCGGCTGCAGGTGGCCTTCCACGGGCAGGCCGTGTGGCCCGGCATGGCCGGCTTCCGGCTGGTCCAGCAGCTCGGGCCGGCCCCGGCGCGCCGCACGGTGCTCTTCGGGATGCCGATCACCGCCCGTGAGGCCCTGGAGCACTGCCTGGTGGACCGGGTGAGCACGGACCCCGGGCGCACCCTGGCGGCGGCGGCCCGGCTGCTGCGCCGGCTGTCCGGCCCCGAACTCGCGATCCGCCGCCAACTGGCCTTCGACGCCCAGTGGATGAGCTTCGAGGACGCGCTCGGCCCGCACCTGGCCGCCTGCGACCGCTCGCTGCGGCGCGCCCGGGCGGCGGACGGGGTGACGGCGTGAGCACCCCGAACGGGCGGGCACCCGCCGCCGTACGGGAGCGCGCCGCGGACGGCTTCGACCGGGCGGCCCGGCAGCTGCCGCCGTTCCCCGAGCCCGGGCCGCGCACCGGCGGCCCGCCCGCCGGCACCGAGCGGGCGCTGGAGGACGGCCGCGCGCGGCGCACCGCCTTCCTGGACCTGCACGCCGAGGCGCTGTACGACCGGCTCACCGAGGGCCGCACGCTGCGCCCACGGCTGGAGGCCCTGGTGGAGGGCGCCGCGTTCGCCGTGCCCCACCTGGTGCCCACGCCCGCGCAGCTGCGGGCGGAACGGGCCCTGCCGGTCGCACGGCGCCTGGGCTACGAGATCGACCTGGGCGTCCTCCTGCGCGGGCTGCTGCGCTGCCCGGCCGCCGGCCACCACCTGATGGACTCCATGCTGCGGCCCACCGGGCGCGCGCTGGCCCTGCTCGGGGAGTTCCGGGCCACCGGGGTGGTGCGGATGGAGAGCACCCGGCTGGAGCGGCGCGCGGGGGTGGCCCGGATCACCATGTGCGCCGGGGACCGCCTCAACGCCGAGGACGAGCAGCAGGTCGACGACATGGAGACCGCGGTCGACCTCGCGCTGCTGGACGGGCAGTGCGAGATCGGGCTCGTCCGGGGCGGCGAGATGACGCACCCGCGCTACGCGGGCCGCCGGGTGTTCAGCGCCGGGATCAACCTCAAGCGCCTGCACGCGGGCGAGATCACGCTGGTCGGCTTCCTGCTGCGCCGCGAGCTCGGCTACCTCAGGAAGCTGCTGCTCGGGCTGCGCACGGACGAGGCGTCCTGGCGCTACCCGCTCACCGACATGCCGTGGGTGGCCGCGGTGGACGGCTTCGCGATCGGCGGCGGCATGCAGCTGCTGCTCGCGGTGGACCACGTCCTGGCGGCCTCCGACGCCTATCTGAGCCTGCCGGCCGCGCAGGAGGGGATCGTCCCGGGCGCGGCGGACTTCCGCCTGCCCGCGGTGACCGGCCCCCGGCTGGCCCGGCAGATCATCCTCGGCGGGCGGCGGGTGCGCGCGAGCGATCCGGAGGCCCGCACGCTCGTCGACCGGGTCGTCGACCCGGCGGAGCTCGACGGGGCCGTCGAGCACGCCGTGCAACTGCTGCGCGACCCGGCCGTCACCGCCAACCGCCGCATGGTGAACCTCGCCCTGGAACCGGCGGACGGCTTCCGCGCGTACATGGCGGAGTTCGCCGTCCAGCAGGCGCTGCGCGTCCACGCGGCGGACGTGCTCGGCAAGGCGGGCCGCTTCACGGCCCGGCCGCCCGGCTGAGGCCCCCCGGGCCCCTCCCCCGCCGCCCCGGCGGGCGGCCCCCGAACGATTGAGGAGACCGAGATGACCAGCCCCTTCGACGACCCGGACGCCTCCTACCTCGTCCTGGTCAACCCCCTGGGCCAGTACTCGCTGTGGCCGGCGTTCGCGCAGACACCCGCCGGGTGGCGGATCGCCCACGGCCCGGGCGCGCGCGACGAGTGCCTGGAGTACATCGACCGGGTCTGGAGCGACCAGCGGCCACCGGGCCCGGTCACGGCCACGAACGGCAAGGAGGTCGCCGCGCCATGATGGCCGGCCCGGGCCCGCTGATCACGGTACGGGCCACCGGCGGCGACGGGCCCGACCCGGCCCGGGGCCGGGTCAGGCCCGGCACCGCGCGGCGGATCCGGCCCTACCTGCGGCCCTACCGCCGGCAGATCGCCGCGCTGCTGAGCCTGACCGTGGTCGACGCCGTCATCACCGTTTCCACGCCGCTGCTGTTCAAGGTGCTCATCGACCACGGCATCGTGCCCCACGACCGGGGCGTGGTGGCGGCCGCCGCCGCCGCGGTGGCGGGCCTGGCGCTGCTGCAGGCGCTGGTGGGCTTCTTCGTCAGCCGCAGTTCGGCGCGCATCGGCGAGGGGCTCGTCTACGACCTGCGCACCGAGGTCTTCCAGCACGTGCAGCGCCAGCCGCTGGCGTTCTTCACCCGCACCCAGACCGGTTCGCTGGTGAGCCGGCTCAACACCGACGTGATGGAGGCCCAGCAGGCGGTGACCGTGCTGCTGTCCAACGTGCTCTCCAGCCTGGTGGTGCTGGGCCTGGTGCTCGTCACGATCTTCCTCCTGTCCTGGTTCGTGGGCCTGGTCGTGCTCGTCACGGTGCCGCTGTTCGTGCTGCCCGGCCGCGTCGTGGGGCGCCGGCTGCAGCGCAACCTGCGCACGTCGATGCAACTGGACGCCGAACTCGGCTCGTTCCTGCAGGAGCGCTTCAACGTGGCCGGCGCGCTGCTGGTCAAGCTCTACGGCCGGCCGAAGGGCGAGGCCCGGCGGTTCGCCGGCACCGCGGCGCGGGTGCGGGACGTCGGCGTGGTCACCTCCGTCTACTCGCGGATGCTGCTGGTGACGGTGACGCTGCTGGCCTCGCTCGCCACCGCGGTGGTCTACGGCGTCGGCGGCGAACTGGTGATCGACGGGGCCATCCAGATCGGCTCGCTGGTGGCCCTGGCCACCCTGCTGGCGCGGCTCTTCGGCCCGATCAACCAGCTCTCCAACCTGCAGTCGAACTACCTCACCGCCCTCGTCTCCTTCGACCGGCTGTTCGAGGTGCTGGATCTCAAGCCGCTGATCGCGGAACGGCCCGACCCGGTCGTGCTGCCCGCCGCGGCCCGGGCCCCGGCCCCGGAGGTCGAGTTCGAGGACGTCTCCTTCCGCTACCCCTCCGCGAAGGACGTCTCCCTCCCCTCGCTGGAGACGCTGTCGCTGCCGGCCCCGGAACGCTCCGGCAACGCCGCGGCGCTGCGCGGGGTGAGCTTCCGCGCCCCGGCGGGCCGGCTGACCGCGCTCGTCGGGCCCTCCGGCGCCGGCAAGACCACGATCAGCCAGCTGGTCGCGCGGCTCTACGAACCCACCGCGGGCACCGTGCGGATCGGCGGCCACGACGTGCGCGACCTGTCCCTGGCCTCGCTGCACGACACCGTCGGCATGGTGACCCAGGACGCGCACATGTTCCACGACACCATCCGCGCCAACCTGCTCTACGCCGAGCCGGACGCCACCGAGACGCAGCTCGTCGAGGCCTGCCGGGCCGCGCAGGTCTGGGACCTGGTCTCCGCGCTGCCCGACGGGCTCGACACCGTCGTGGGCGACCGCGGCTACCGCTTCTCCGGCGGCGAGAAGCAGCGCCTGTCGATCGCCCGGCTGCTGCTCAAGAAACCGACCGTGGTCGTGCTCGACGAGGCCACCGCCCACCTGGACTCCGAGTCCGAGGCGGCCCTGCAGAAAGCGCTGTGGACCGCCCTGGCCGGCCGCACCGCCCTGGTGATCGCCCACCGCCTGTCCACCGTCCGCGAGGCCGACCAGATCCTCGTGGTCCAGGACGGGCGCGTGGTCGAACGCGGCCGGCACACCGACCTCGTCGACGCCGACGGCCTGTACGCGGAGCTCTACCGCACCCAGTTCGCCGAACCGCCCGCGCCGCGCCCGGAAGCCGAGCAGCACTCGGCGAACGGCTACGGCGACCTGCCCCCGCTGCCGCGCGGCGGAGGGCCCCTGCGCCGGCTGCCGCCGCCCCAGACGGCGCCCGAGCCCGGCCGACCCGAACGGAGAGCACGATGAGCCAGTTGACGGTCGAGGACGTGTGGCCGCTTTCCCCGCTGCAGGAGGGACTGCTGTTCCACGCCTCGTACGACCAGGACGCGCCCCGGGACGTGTACGTGGGGCAGCGGATCCTCAACCTCGACGGGGACCTGCGCCCCGAGGTGCTGGAGGCGTCCTGGCAGGCGGTGCTGGACCGGCACGCGAGCCTGCGCGCCGCCTTCCGCTCGCGCGCGTCCGGCGACACCGTCCAGGTGATCGCCAGGGGCGTGCGGATCCCCTGGACGTACGCCGACCTCGGCGGGCTGGGCGAGGAGGAGGCCGCGCGGGAGGCCGCGCGCCTGGCCGCGGTCGACGCGCGGCGCTTCGACCTCGGCGTGCCGCCGCTGCTGCGGGTGCTGCTGCTGCGCGCCGGCCCCGGCCGGCACCGGATGGTGGTGACGATGCACCACATCCTGATGGACGGATGGTCGCTGCCGATCCTGTTCGGCGAACTGTGGGAGGTCTACGGCAACGGCGGCGACGCCTCGGTGCTCCCCAAGGTGCCGCAGTACCGCGACTACCTCGCCTGGCTGGTGCGCCGGGACACCGACGCCTCGCGCGCGGCCTGGCGCGCGATGCTGGCCGGGACGGAGGAGCCCACCCTGGTGGGCCCGGCCGACCGCGGCGGCGCGCCGGTGATGCTGCGGCACGTGGTCGAGCGGCTCGGCGACGACCTCGCCGAGCGGCTGCGGGAGACGGCGCGCTCCGCCGGGGTCACCTTCAACCGGGTCTTCCAGGTCGCCTGGGCGCTGCTGGTGGGCAAGCTGTCCGGCCGGCTGGACACCGTCTTCGGCGCGACCGTCTCCGGCCGGCCCGCCGAGGTGCCGCAGGCGGACCGGATGGTCGGGCTGTTCATCAACACCGTGCCGGTGCGGGTGCCGCTGGACCCGGCCCTGCCCTTCCGCCGGGCCATGGCGGCGCTGCAGGACCAGCAGACCGCCCTGCTGGACCACCAGCAGCTGAGCCTGCCGGAGATCCAGCGCGCCGGCGGTCCCGGCGCGGTCTTCGACACTCTGATGGTCTTCCAGAACTATCCGCGCGGGCCGATGGCGGCCCCCTCGGCCGGACCGGCGGCGCCCGCCGGTCCGGGCCGGGCGCCGCGGCCCGCCGACGGCTCGCCCCCGGGCGAGGGCCTGGGCGGCACGGCGCTGCGCAGCGGGGAACAGGCCGGCGGCCCGCTGGGGCCGCCGCCGGGCGACGGGCGGGAGCCGCCGGGAGGTCCGTCCGGGATCGGCCTGCGGGGCCCGGCCGGCATCCGGGTCTCGGCCGGCGGCGGCGAGGAGGCCGCCCACTACCCGCTGACCATCGTGGTCACGCCGACCGACGACATCGAGGTCCGGCTGGACTACCGGCCCGACCTGTTCGACGAGCGCACCGCCCGGGGCCTGGTCGACCGGATGCTCCTGGTGCTGCGCCAGGTCGCGGACGACCCGGACGTGCCCCTGGGCCGGCTCGACGTGCTGACCGGCGAGGAGCGGCACGAACTGGACGGCTCCGGGTACCGGACCCGCCGCGAGCTGCCCGGCGCGACGCTCGCCGAGCTCTTCGAGCAGCAGGCGCGCCGCACCCCCGGGGCCGTGGCCGTGGTGTCCGGGGACACCGAGCTGACGTACGCCGGGCTGGACCGGCGGGCGAACCGGCTGGCGCGCCGGCTGGCCGCGCTCGGCGTGCGCCCGGAGACGGTGGTGGGCGTGGTCGCCGAGCGTTCGCCCGAGCTGATCGCCGCGCTGCTGGCGGTGGTGAAGGCCGGTGCGGCGTACCTGCCGATGGACGGCCGGCACCCGGCCGCCCGGCTCGCCGCGACGGCGGCGCAGGCGGGTGCGGCCGTCGTCCTGGTCGACGGGCCGAACGCGCGGCGGGGCCTGGCCGACGCCGCGCTGTTCGAGGGCGCCGAGGTGCTCCTCCTGGAGCCGGCCCCCGCGGGCCCGGACTCCCCCGGCCCGCCCGGCCCGCCCGGCTCCCCCGCCGCGAACGGGGACGGCGCGGCCTTCCCCGCCGTGCCGGTGCGCCCGGAGAACCTCATGTACGTCGTCTACACCTCGGGTTCCACCGGCCTGCCCAAGGGCGTCGCGGTGACGTACGGCAGCGTCCTGGCGTTCTGCCTGGACGGGTGCTGGTCGGCCGAGACCCTCGAACGGGTGCTGGTGCAGGCCAACCACGCCTTCGACGCCGCCACCTACGAGATCTGGACGACGCTGCTGCACGGCGGCCGGCTGGTGCTGGTGCCGCCCGGGGACGTCGACACGGTCGAGCGCGGCCGGCTGATCGCGGACCAGAAGGTGACCAGCGTGCACGCCACGGCCGGGCACTTCCGGGTGCTCGCGGAGCAGGCCCCGCACATCTTCGCCGGGGTGCGCGAGGTGTCCACCGGCGGCGACGTGGTCTCCGCGCACGCCGTACGGACGCTGCTGCGCTCCCACCCGGGCCTGGTGGTGCGCACCACCTACGGCCCGACCGAGTCCACCGCCTTCGCCACCCAGCTGCCCTTCACCGACCCGGACGCGGTGCCCGACGCGGTGCCGCTGGGCCTGCCGATGGACAACACCAGGGCGTTCGTCCTGGACGCGTTCCTGCGGCCCGTGCCGGTCGGCATGACGGGCGAGCTCTACCTCGCCGGGGCCGGGCTGGCGCGCGGCTACCTGGGGCGCGCCTCGCTCACCGCGGAGCGCTTCGTCGCCTGCCCCTTCCCCGCCGAGGGCGAGCCCGAGGGCGCGCGGATGTACCGCACCGGCGACCTGGCGCAGTGGACCCGGGACGGGCAGCTGCTCTTCCTCGGCCGCGCCGACAAGCAGCTCAAGATCCGCGGGTTCCGCGTCGAGCCGGCCGAGATCGAGGCCGTGCTCGCCGCCCACCCGGGCGTCGCGCAGGCGCTGGTGGTCGCGGTCGAGGACGCGGACGGCCGCAAGCGGCTGGCCGGGTACGCGGTGCCGGCCGGCGGCCGGGAGGCCCCGCCCGAGCCGCGGGCTCTGGTGGAGTACCTCGCCGGGAAGCTGCCCGACTACCTGGTCCCGGCCTCGGTGACCGTGCTGGAGGCGCTGCCGGTGACGGCGAACGGCAAGGTCGACCGGGCCGCCCTGCCGCGGCCCGTCTTCGCCGGCCCGGCGCAGGGGCGCGCCGCGGCCACCGACGCGGAGGAGCTGCTGTGCCGGCTCTTCGCCGAGGTGCTGAACCTGGAACGGGTGGGCGCGGAGGACTCGTTCTTCGGCCTCGGCGGCGACTCGATCACCTCGATGCTGCTGGCGGGGCGGGCCCGCAAGGCCGGGCTGGCGATCACGCCGCGCCAGGTCTTCGAGCTGCGCACGCCCGCGGAGCTCGCGCGGGTGGCCGAGCCGGTCGACGCCGAGCGGGCGGCCCGCCCCGAGGACGTCCCCTGGGGCCCGGTGCCGCTGACCCCGGTGATGCACGAGATCGCGGCCCGCACGGGTTCGGCCGCGCGCGCGGGCAGCCAGTCGATGGTGCTGACCGCCCCGCCCGGTCTGACGCCCGGCCTGCTGGCCGCCGTGCTGCACGCTGTCCTCGACCGGCACGACGTGCTGCGGGCGCGGCTGGAGGAGGCGGACGGGCGGCTGGTGGTCCCCGAGCCCGGCACGGCCCCGGCCGTCGCCGCGGCGGACCTGGTGACCCGGGTGGAGGCGGCGGGCCTGGACGGGGCGCGGCTGGACGCGCTGCTCGACGAGCAGGCCGCGGCCGCCGAGGCCGCGCTCGCGCCGCGGGACGGCGTGATGCTGCGGGCCGTGCTCGTCGAGCGCGGCGCCGCGCAGGGCGCCCTGGTACTGCTGACGGCCCACCACCTGGTGATCGACGGGGTCTCCTGGCGGGTGCTGATGCCCGATCTGGCGCTCGCCCACACGGCCCTGGCCGCCGGGGGCGCGGACGCGGCGCGGGCGGCCGTCGCCCCCGAGCCGACCTCGTTCCGCCGCTGGGCGGGCGCCCTGGCGGAGCGGGCCAGGGCGCAGCGGACGGTGGACGAGCTGCCGGCCTGGCGGCGGGTGCTCGACCGGGTCGAGCCGCCGATCGCCGGACGTGCGCCGGACCCGCGGACCGACACCGTGGGGGGCGGGGTGTCCCGCGCCGAGCTGACCGTTCCGGCGCCGATGGCGGGAGCGCTGCTGGCGGCCCTGCCCGCGGCCTACCACGCGGGGGTCGACGACGTGCTGCTGTCCGGGCTGACGGCGGCGCTCGACGAGTGGCTGCGGGCGCGCGGCGGGCGGTCCCCGGAGGGCTTCCTGATCGACCGGGAGGCGCACGGCCGGGTGCCGCTGGCCGAGGACATGGACCTGACGCGCACGGTCGGCTGGTTCACCGCCGTCCATCCGGTGTGGCTGGAGCCCGGTCCGGTCGACACGGCCGAGGTCCGGGCGGGCGGGGCGGACGCGGCGCGGCTGATCAAGCGGGTCAAGGAGCAGCTGCGGCAGGTGCCGGGCGACGGTCTGGGGTACGGGCTGCTGCGGTACGTGAACCCGGCCACGCGGGCGGTGCTGGAGCCGCTGGCGCAGCCGCAGATCGGGTTCAACTACCTGGGCCGGTTCGGCGGGACCGGCGGGGAGGCGGACGTCCCCGGTGCCGACGGGGTGCCGGCCGGGGTGTCCGCGCGGGCGTGGACGCCGGCGGGTGAGCGCCCGGTGCCCGACGGCGGCGTGGACCCGTCGACACCGCTGCGGCACGTGCTGGAGATCAACGGTTCGGCGCGGGACCTGCCCGAGGGGCCCGAGCTGGGCTTCGTCCTGGAGTCGCCGGGCGGGCTGCTCACCGGGGCGGAGCTGGGCGATCTCGCCGGGCGCTGGCGGGCGGTGCTGGAGGGCCTGGTGCGGCACGCCGCCGAGGGGTCCGGGGGCCACACCCCGTCGGACTTCTCGCTGATCTCGCTGGGGCAGGAGGACATCGACGAGTTCGAGTCGGCCTTCGGCGGTGCGGGCGAAGGCCGGGGCGAGGGCAGGGGCGAGGGCCGGGGCTGAGCGGGTCGCGCCGGCGCGGGCGTCGGAGCGGCTCCGGAGGGGGCCGGTTCAGCGCCCGCGCCACACGGGTGCGCGTTTCTCGGCGAAGGCGCGCGGTCCCTCCCGGGCGTCCTCGCTGGCCCGGCGGACCTGCTCCCAGTGGTAGCGGGTGGTGAAGGCCTGCTCCAGCGGCAGGTCCACCGAGCGCAGCACGGCCTCCTTCAGGGCGCGTTGGGACAGGGGGGCGCAGCGCAGCAGGTCGGCCGTCCACCGCTCGACGCAGGCGTCCAGCTGGTCGTCCGGGACGACCTCGTTGACCAGTCCGAGGGCCAGTGCCTCGTGGGCCGACATCCGGCGCCCGGTCAGCAGGTAGCCCATCGCGGCCTTGAGCGGGATCTGCCGGGCCAGCCGGAAGGCCCCGCCCGCGCCGGGGATCAGGCCGAGGGCGGCTTCGGGCAGGGCGAAGACGGCGCTCTGTGCGGCGATCACCAGGTCGCAGGCGAGGACGAGTTCGAAGCCGCCGCCGAGGGCGTGGCCGCGGACCCGGGCCAGGACGGGTTTGGACAGCGTGAAGCGGTCGGTCAGGCGGGGCGAGCCCGGCTGGCCCCGGGAGCCGAAGCTCGTCGGCGGGTGTCCCTCGCGGTCGAGCCGGGCCCGTTCCTTGAGGTCCTGTCCGACGGAGAAGGCGCGCTCGCCCGCGCCGGTCAGCACGACCAGCCGCACCTCGTCGTCGCGTTCGACCTCGTCCCAGACCGCGCCGAGTTCGGCGTGCATCCGCTGGTCCATCGCGTTGAGGACGTGGGGCCGGTTCAGGGTGACGCGTGCGACGTGGCCGGCCCGCTCGTAGAGCACGGGCCGGTCCGTCGCGGGCCGCGGTGTCGCGGGCCGCGGTGCTGCGGGTTCCTGTGCCGCGGGTGGCGGCGTCGCGGGGTCCACGCGGGCAGGCTACCGGTGGGGGCGGGCCGTCGGGCGCAGGCCGTGCCGCGGCGCCGCGGCCCGGTCAGCCGTCGCTGCCGATCGAGCAGTTGGGGTCGGGGGCGTGGCCGAGGGGCCAGGCGAGGGTGTCCAGGACGGCGTTCCTGGTGGCCGGGTCGAGGTGGACGACGGGCACGGCCTTGTTGTACGGGTTGCCGTACTGGTCGAGGCAGATCCAGCCGCTGGCGCCGTCGACCCGGTTGTCGCCGTGCAGCCGTCGCCAGCTCTGGACGACGTCGTCCGTCGAGGGCGTCCTCACGTTCCCCACCGTCTGGTTGCGGATGCCCGCAATGGCGGTGGAGACCGAGTCGTAGGTGATGATCACGCGGCCGTCGCGCAGGTCGGCGGGGCCGATCGCGTCGGGTGCCTTGGTGTCGGGCTCGCCCAGCAGGTCGGCCAGCTCCTTCGAGGCGGCCTTGGAGCCGCCGGGGCCCTCGGTGCTCTTCTCCCCGAAGGTGTCGGGGTGGGCGAGGGCGGTGTAGCGCACGGTGATGCCGGCGCCCGTGCTGAGGGCGTCCCACTTGTCGGCGAACTTCTCGTCGACCATCAGGGTGGAGGCGTGCGAGCCGGTGACGACCGTGTAGTGCTTGTTGCACTTCCGGTTGCCCAGTTCGACCAGGAACTGGCGCAGTTGGACCGGGCGGCCGGCGAAGTAGAGGGTCGTGGCGGCGGAGGTGCAGATGCTTGGCACCATCTGGTGGAAGTCGTTGGCGAGGTTGCCCTCGTCGTTGAAGTCGGGCGGCGACTGGTAGGTCTCCGGGGCGTTGGGGGCGCCCTTGGTGAGCTTCTCGAAGGTCTGGCGCAGGGTGGCGAGGTAGTTGTCGTTGTCGCGGGTGTCCTCGATCACCAGGGCCTCTTCGGGCTTGATGGCCGCCCCGTACGAGGTGAGGGCGCCGGCCTGGTCGGCGTTGCCGGGGGCGATGCGCGCCAGTCCCGGGTAGCGGCGCGGGTCGGCGGCGGTGTTCTTGATGTCGTCCGCGGTCATGGGGCCGGCGACGACCGGGATGTGCTTGTCCGCGGTGAGGTAGCGCACGGCCTGTTCGGTCTCGGCGATGCTGATGTTGATGCCCGTGACGGCCCGCAGGTTCTGCTTCCCGTCGGCCGCGGCCTGCGCCAGCTGGTCGGCGACGGCGCGCCACTGGAGGTAGCCGCGGCCGGGGTTGGCCAGCACCAGCCGGATCGGGGGCTGCCGCTTGTTCTTGTTCCTGTCGTCGTTGGCCCAGTGCTGGGCCAGGTAGGCGCCCTGCACCTGTTCGACCAGTTCGCGCCGTTCGGCGGGCGCGGCGGAGGTCATGGGGATCATCAGGGCGACGGTGACGGGCGAGCTGTCGGCCACGCGGTCGTTCTCGGCCTTGATGCGGGCGGTGACCTGCTTCAGCTCGTCGGTGAAGACGTAGGCGCCGTCGGTGACGCCGACGCACTCGTGCCGGTCCCCGCGCCGCTCCACGCCGGGGGCGCAGGAGGGGTCGTCGACCAGCAGGTACTCGTATCCCAGATAGCCCCCGGCGGCCAGGACGGCGGCGGCGAGGACGGCCGCCAGCGCGCGGTTCAGGGGACCGTCGGGCAGAACGCTCATGGTCGGGGGTCTCCTCAGATCGGGAGGTGGGGGGCCTGGACCCAGCGCCGCAGGAGCTGCGGCCAGGTCTCGTACGCGTGGAAGAACACCGTCTGGTGGGCGGCCCCGGCGAGCTGGGCCAGGGTGAGCAGTTGCAGCTGGACGCTCCCGATCAGCCGCTCGTCGGGCGGTGCGAGCGGGTGCGACTGCTGCCACAGCGCGTCGACGAGGAACTCGACCGCCTGGTGCACGGGGGTGCCGGCGCCCCCGCAGGCCGGGCAGTCCTCGGGCTGGGCCGCGAGGGCGGTCAGGTTCCGGGGCGGGTGCGGCGCGGCGCAGACCAGGTTGAGGGCGGTGAGCCAGCCGGCCGTGTCGTGGCCGGCCAGGCGCCGGTGGAGGGCGCGCACGACGGTGCCCGTGTCGAGGACGGCGAGGGAGTGGTGCAGGAAGCGGTCGTCGGACGGGGCGGCGTTGCGCGGGGCCACGGCCTGCGGGTCGGCGGTCTGCGGGTCGGCGGCCTGCGGGGCGTAGCGGTCGCAGAGGGTCTCGTGGATGTCGTGCCACCGCTCGGCCCCAGGGGTCGCGTCGAGCGCGGTGACCAGGCGGTGGCCGAGCAGGGCGCGCAGGGTGGGGTCGCCGACGAACGGCGCGCCGGTGCCCGGCCACGGGTGGGCGCCCCAGTGGTCGTGCTGCAGCAGCTGTCTGGTCGTCTGGACGCGCAGGGTCCCGTTGTCGCCGGGCGGGTAGTGGGCGTCGAGCGCGTGGGCGGCGTCCTCGTCGAGCGCCGGGGCGAAGTTGGTCAGGCGCTCCCGGGCGGTGTCGTCGGGGACCAGGAGGCGCAGCAGCCGCTCGTGCGCCGGCGTGTCGGGCTCGTCCTCGGCGGGCAGGTCGAACAGGGTGCGCGGGTCGGGGCTCTGCCCGAGGCGCACGGCCCGTCGGACGGCCTGGACCAGGGCGTGGGCGATGCCGGCCCGGCCCGCGCTGAGGCGGTGGATCAACTGGGCGATGTCGGGCCCGGGGTGGTCCGTGCCGAACATCCACGTGACCTCGTCGAGGGTCAGCTGGGCCAGCGGCAGCCGCAGGGTCCAGCCGGCCGGTGTCTGCGGCCGGTCCTCGCGCCAGAACGGGCCGGTGGCGTTGCGTGTCGTCGCGGTGGTGCTCTCGGGGTCGGGGGTGGCCGGTTCCGGTGCCAGGACGGTGACGACCACGCCCGGCCGCGTCCGGACCGTCTCCTCGTGCCAGACCCGGGTCAGCATGTCCAGGACCGGGCGGCCGAGCGGGGTGTGGGCGTTGTCCAGGAGCAGCAGCGGGCGCGGCAGCCGGTTCCTCAGGCGCGCCCAGGTGTAGTGGTCGTCGATGTCCGCCAGGAGGGCGGCCATCAGGTGCCGCTCGGCGCGCTCGCGGTCGTGCGCGTTGCCGCGGAAGCCGCGGGCGAGCTCGGAGAGCTGGACGTTCGCCTCGCCCTGGGCGCTGACCCGCCGTTCGGCCCACCAGCGCAGGCCGTTCTTGTTGGCGCGGGCGCCGAGCAGTTCGGTGGCGACGATGTCGGCGAGCGAGGCGACGAGTTCGTTGACCCCGGGGCCCAGCCCGGCCGCGGTGCCGAGGTTCGGGGCGACCTGTCTGATCCATTTCGCCACCTTGTCCCGGCGCACCTGGGCGTCGGGCTGGCTCTCGCGCAGCAGACTCTCCAGGCGCCGGCCGGCGGCCTCCAGTTCGCCGAGCCCGACGGTCTGCCAGCTGGTGACCGCCAGCAGGCCCTGGGTGAGCCGGGGGAAGGACAGGCCCGCGCCGAACCTGTTCGCCCGCCGGCTCAGCTCGTACCGCAGGTGGAAGAGCAGGTCCGAGGTGTGGGAGGCGTTGCTCAGCCGGGGGGCCTCGTTCTCGGCGGGCAGGGCGAGGCCGGGGCGGCCGAAGTCCGCGCGCCCGAGGTCCGCGTAGGCCTGGGGCAGGCGCTCGGCGTACCGCACCTCCAGGGTCTTCAGGAGGGTGGTCCTGCCGGTCAGGCGCCCGCCGGAGCACTCGATGAGCAGGGGGATCCCGGCCGGGATGCGCAGCCGGGTGCCGCCCCCGGGTTCGGGCCCCGACAGTTCGAGGCCGACCAGCGAGGGAACGACGGCCTTGAACACAGCCGCCCGTCCGTCCAGAACCACCGCGACCCCCCTGTCCTCCGGCGCGGCGGGAGTACGCCACGCCGGATGGAGAATAGGGGAACCGGTCGGTCCGCCACAGGTGTATCGCCGCGGACCCGGCCCTGGGTTGCCAATTCGTGACTCGCCTGATACTCCGTCAGATTTCCTGCGGGGGCGGCCCCGCGCCGCGGACCGCCTCCTCGAACAGGTCGCGGGCGCGCTCCCACTCCCCCTCGTCCGCGGCCTCGCGCCCGCGCCCGAACGCGGCTTCGGCGGCGGGCGACAGGGGCGGCAGGGGCAGCGGCGACGGCTCCGTGGGGTCCACGGCCCCATGGTTACCACGGGCCTGCGACAGTCCGGTGTCCTGCGGGTGCGCACCCGGCCACCGGGCGGCGCCCGCGCGGGCGGGGCGGGCGGGGACGGGCGGATTCACCCAGGGCAGAACGCCGTGCTCTTCCCCCCGGGCCCCCGGTCCCTAGGCTGAAGGGGTGAGCACTCAAGCGCCGAACGAAGCCCGCGTCATCCCCCTGCGCCCGCACGCCTCGCCGCCCGCGTCCGGCGGGGAGTCCCGCCCACCGCGGACGCCCGCGCGCAGGGAGCCGCTGTGGCGCGACGTCGTCGGCGACGTGCTGCGGCGCGAGCGGCTCGCCCAGGAGCGCACGCTGAAGGACGTCTCGGAGGCGGCCCGGATCTCGATGCCGTACCTGTCGGAGCTGGAGCGCGGGCGCAAGGAGGCCTCCTCCGAGGTGCTCGCGGCGGCCGCCCGGGCGCTGGGGCTCGGCCTCGCTGACCTGCTCTCGCTCGCCCAGGACGAACTGGCCCGCTACGCCCCGAGCCGGGTCGGCCAGGGCCTGGCGGACCGGAACCGGGCGGACCGGAACCGGGTGGGCCGGACGGGCCAGGGCCTCGCGGGCCGGGGCCGCACCTCGCCCACGGGGCGGTACGACGGACTCTGCCTCGTCGCCTGACCGCGGCGCGGCACCGCGGCGGCCGGGTACGGCAGGGGGGCGAGCCCCTGCCGTACCCGGCCGCGCGCGGCTCACCCGGACGCGAAGCGCCGGCTCAGCACCTGGTCGGCGATCCCGTAGGCGACGGCCTCCTCGGCGGAGAGCACCTTGTCCCGGTCCATGTCCGCGCGCAGCGTCGCCACGTCGTGGTGGGTGTGCCGGGACAGGACCTCCTCCACCTGCGCGCGGATGCGGACCATCTCCTTGGCCGCGAGGCTGAGGTCGGAGACCGTCCCCCGCCGGCCGCCGCTGGCCGGCTGACCGAGCAGCACCCGGGCGTGCCGGAGCACGAACCGCCGCCCGGGGTCCCCGCCGGCCAGCAGCACCGCCGCCGTGGAGGCGGCCTGGCCGACGCAGAAGGTGGAGATCGGCGCCTGCACGAAGGTCATCGTGTCGTAGATCGCCATCAGTGAAGTGAACGATCCGCCGGGCGAGTTGAGGTAGATCGAGATCTCCCGCTCCGGGTTCTCCGACTCCAGGTGCAGGAGTTGGGCGATGACCACGTTGGCGACCGAGTCGTCGATCTCGGTGCCGAGGAAGACGATCCGCTCGTTCAGCAGCCGGCTGAAGACGTCGTAGGTGCGTTCGCCCTGCGCGGTGCGCTCGATGACGTAGGGAACCGTGTACGAGCCCATGTCACAGTCCGATCCGTCGGCGGGAGGCGGCCGGGCGGATGTCGGCGACCGACTCCACCACCCGGTCCACGAGCCCGTACTCCCTGGCCTGCTCGGCGGTGAACCAGCGGTCCCGGTCGCCGTCGCGCGCGATGGTCTCCTCGCTCTGCCCGGTGTGCTCGGCGGTGATCCGCTCGATGGCCCGCTTGGTGAACTGGAGGTTCTCCGCCTGGATCTCGATGTCCGCGGCGGTGCCGCCGATGCCCGCCGAGGGCTGGTGCATCATGATCCGCGCGTTCGGCAGGGCGAAGCGCTTGCCGGGCGCCCCCACCGTGAGCAGGAACTGGCCCATGCTGGCGGCGAAGCCCATCGCCAGCGTCGAGACGTCGTTCGGGATGAGCCGCATGGTGTCGTAGACGGCCAGACCCGCGGTGACCGAGCCGCCGGGGCTGTTGATGTACAGGCTGATGTCGGTGCGCGGGTCCTCCGCCGACAGCAGCAGCAGCTGCGCGCACACCCGGTTCGCCGACACGTCGTCGACCTGCGTGCCGAGCAGCACGATCCGCTGGGCGAGCAGCTGCGCCGCGAGGTGGTCGTCGAAGGCGCTGGGCGGGGTGTCGCCCTCCGCCGCGCGGGGCGGGGGCGTGGTGAGCGGGGCCATCGGGTCTCCTTGTCGAGGCGGGGGGCGGAACTCGCCGTCCACTCCACTCTCGCCCCGGGAGGGCCTCCGGATGCGGCCGCTCTGCCCGCGGCGGATTCGCCGAGGGCAGAGGGGGCCGGCGCCCTGCCGCGCCGCCGGACCCGGGGCCCGTCCGCAGGGAACGGTCGGAAAACTTCCTGGATGACGAAGCTCCGACTGGGGTAAGTTCCGCCAGCACATCGTCAGTTGACGAATGATCAGCTGGGAGGTCGGGCGGATGGCCGGATCGGTTCGGGACGTCGTCGTGGATGTGGTGACCCGGCTGGCGCCGGAGGAACTGCCGTTGCTGCGGGGGTTGGACGGGCTGTCCTCCGAGGAGGTGGTGGCGCTGTTCGGACGCCGGCAGCGCGGCGAGCCGCTGGGGTTCGGGCTGGCCGAGGCGGCCGCGCTGGCCACCCCGGTGGTGTGGATGGCGGTGGACGAGGCGTGCCGGGCCGCGGTCGGTGCCGGCGTGAGGCGCGCGGGCGGCGGGCTGCGGCGGCTGTGGCGGCGCGTGCGCGCCCGGTCCGCGGTGGAGCCGCCCGTACCGCCGTTGGACGAGCGGCAGTTGGCGGCCGTCCACGCCCGGGTGCGCACGGGTGCCCGCGAGGCCGGGTTCGACGAGCCGGCCGCCGGCGCGCTCGCGGACTGCGTGGTGGCCCGGCTGGCCATGGAGCCGGGCGCGCCCGCTCCCCCGGCGGAACCCGGCTCCGGGGCCGGGTGCGGGTCCGGCGCACCGCTCCTCCCGGAGCCGCCGGCATGAGCGCACCCGCCGCGCCGCCGGTGCCACCGATGCCGCCGCAGCCGCCCGCCGCCCCGCCGGTCCTCGACCCACGGGTGCTGCCCGCCGGAACCGCCCTGCGCTTCGGCCTGCTGCTGCTGTCCATGCTTGTCGCCGGCCACCACATGCTGACGACCGTGCTGGACCTGGTCCGCAAGGGCCGGCCGGCGGAGTACGCCTGCAAGCTGGCCGCCGGGTTCGACCCGGACGGGGACTTCCTGGCACAGCTGGGAGTCGCCCCGGGGACGGACCCGGCCCTGCGCGCCTGCCTGGCCGCCGTACCGGACGACCCGTCGTGGCCGGTGCCCGTCGCTCTGGCGCTGGTGCTGGCCATGGCCGCGGCGCTGTATCTGCTGCTGCCGCGCTGGCGTCGGCGCTCCCGCCGGCTGGTACCCGTGGACGGGCAGCTGCGGGAGGAGCTGGAGCGCCTGGCGGGGCAGGCCCGGCTGCCCGTGGTACCGGAGTTCGTGGTGGACCCGCGCCGGCTCGGCCCGGGGGCGGTGGCGTTCGGCCACGCGCGCCGGCGCACCGTGTGCCTGTACGCGGGGCTCTCGGTGAGCCGGCACAGCGATCCGGCCGGGTTCCGGGCCGTGGTGCTCCACGAGTTCGCGCACATCCGCAACCGGGACGTGGACCTGGGGTACGCGGTCACCGCCCTGTGGCGGGTGTTCGCACTGCTGGTGGCCCTGCCGTTCGTACTGGTGGTCGGCGGGACGCTGGTGGGCGCGGAGTTCGGGCTCTTCGTGGGCGCCGACCGGGTGTTCTGGCCGGCCGGGCGGGCGCCTCTGGTGCGGCAGACGGCCACCGCGCTGGGGATGGCGCTGCTGGTGGTCCTGGCCCGCGCCGACACGCTGCGCCACCGGGAGCTGTACGCGGACGCGGACGCCGTCGCCCTCGGCGCCGACCGGCGGGTGTGGGACGTGCGCGACCCCGCGGGCCCGGCCGCCCGGCTCGGCCGCATCTGGCGGTCGCATCCGACCTGGGCGCAGCGGCGCCGGGCGCTGGACGATCCGGCGGCGCTGTTCACCCTGGCGCCGTTGCAGACGTTCCTGGTGGGCGCGGCCGGTATCGCCGTCCCCCTGCTGCTGCCCCCGTTCGCCGACGGGACGGTCGGGGTGTGGCTGGCCACCGTGCCGACGGTGCTGATCCTCGCGGTGGCGGCCTGGCGGTCGACGGCGTACGCGGCGCACCGCGGGACGGCCGGGCCGGACGGGCTGCGGGCGGGGCTGTGGCTGGGCGCCGGCCTGGTGGTCGGCGAGCTGACCGTGGACATCACCGCCGGCCGGAGTTGGTTTCCGGAGCATCCGATCGCCCTGCTCGTGCCGCTGGTCGGCGCGTTGGCGTACGTCCCGTGGCTGGTGCAGTGCGCCCGGCTGGGGCTGGTTCCGGGGCGCGGGCGGGTGGCCGCGGTGATGGCGCTGGCGGCGGCGGTGCTGGTCGCCGCGGCCGGGCTGACCTGGTGGTCGGGGGGCGGCCACCTGTACACCGCCGGGGACTTCATGGTCCAGGGCGGGATCCGGGAGGTGCTGGTCCAGCAGTTCCCCGACGGGTGGGAGCGGCACCGGGCCGAACTGGGGTGGATCGCCGCCGTGCTGCCGCGTCTCGGGACGGACGGGCGCACCGTGGCCTTCGCCGCGGCCGCGGGGGCGCTGTGGGCGCTGCCGTACCTGCTGTGGCTGTTCGGCGGGCACCGGGGGCTCGGCCGGGTGCTGCGCCGCGGGCTGCTGGGCGGTGTCCTGTGCGTGGTCGGGCTGCTGGTGGTCAAGGCGGCGCTGTACCCGGGCCGGCCGCCGCTGGGTGAGCGCGGGAGCGGGTACGCGCTGCGGTACGTGTGGTGGCTGACGGTCGCGATCTGGGCCGGGGTGGTGGTCACGGCGGTGGTCGTGGCGCTGGTGTCCCGGCGACTGTGGCTCGTCGGGGCGCTGGTGGCGGCGGGCATCGCCCAGGCGTGCGCGCTGGTGGCGGTGTTCCTGCTGATGTCGGTGGACGGGTGCCTCGGGCCGATGCGGACCATGGGCGACAGCTGTCTGTGGGTGCCGCGGGGCGGTTGGCCGGTGGTGCAGGTGCTGGCCGGCCCGGTGCTTCCGGCGCTGTTCGGGGCGGCGATGGCCGCGGCACTGGTGCGGCTGCCGCTCGCGCTCGTCCGACGGGGCGGCGGCCCGGAGACCGCCGACCGGGTGGCGCGCTCCGGCGCCCGGCGGGCGGTGCTCGCCGGGGTCCTCGTCGGGGCGCTGGCGCTGGGGCCCGTCGCCGTGCAGGCGTCGGCGTCGGGTTCGGCGGGCGGGCTCGGCCCCGTGGTGCAGCGTCCGGCCGACGCCCGGTCCGAACGGGTGCGCGTCTTCCAGCTGCTGATGTGGTACCGGGTCGGCGGGAAGCAGGACACCCTGGCGCTCATCGAGGGGTACCAGGCCTTCTACGACGAGGTCCAGGTGCTCGAACGGACGGCGCGGGAGCACCCGGGCGAGCAGGTGCGGTTCGACGGCCGCCGCTTCGCCGGGATCTGCACCACGCTCCACCGCGCCGCCGGGACCGCCCTGGGACACCTCCACATCCCCGACTCCGGCCTGGACGGGCCGTGGTGGGCGGCGCTGGAGCAGACCCGACGGGCCGGGCAGCACTGCGCGCAGGTCATGGACCGCGACCGCGAGGAGCAGCCGGGCGAGGGCGACGCCGTACTGACGGAGGTCGCCGACGGGCTCCGTGCGACCCTGGGCGCCATCGATCCCGTCGTGCGGCGGATCGAGAGCGACGGGCCGCGGTACTGGCCGGACCTGGTCCGCATCACCGGCCCTCGGCCCTCGGGGCAGGGCGACGGCTGAGGGGCGGTCCCGCTCGGGCGGTCGGCTCGCCGAACCGGCGGGCGGGGCCGGCCGCGGCCTGCTCCTGCTGAGCGCTCGGCGGCCGCCGAGCGCTCAGCCCGAGGAGACCGGCGGGACCGGCGGGACCGGCAGGGCCGGGAGTCGGTCCAGCGCGATCCCGAAGCGGGTGCGGTAGGCGGCGAGGGCCTCGTCGTCGGCGAGGGTCCGCTCGGGGTCTGGCGCGTGATCCATTCGGCCGTTCCACCGGGGTGCGGGGCGCGGGGGCATCGGCTTTTGGTCCTACGTCCACCCGGACGGCCGTGCGCGGCCACGGGTCGGCATCGCCCCCGGGCGCTGCCCCCGCTCTGCCCTTTCGGCCCTCGTGGACACCCGCGCCGGGGCCGTAGTCTCGACGGCCGGGGGCCGGACGGCGACACGGGAGGGCGGGGAAGCGTGCGCAAGGCCGTGACACACTCGGTGCCGCCGGTGCCCGGGGCCGCACCGAGGAGGCGTACGACGCCGGGCCCGGCCGCGGTGCCCACCGCCCCCGGGAGGGCGCCGTACCCGGCCGAACTCGCCGCCCTCCAGCGGACGGTGGGCAACGCGGCCGTGACGCGCCGGCTGCAGCGCCAGGAGGCCCCCGGGGTCAGGGAGCAGGCGCGGCGCGACGCCGCCGACCCCACCGGGCACGGCGAGTGGGGCACGTTCCGCGAGGACATGGCCCGGGCGGGCTTCTCCGGGGACGTCACGGAGATCGCCTGGCAGCTCGTCCTCGGCGGCATCGCCGACCAGGGACGGCTCAACGACGAGGCCATGGCGCGGTTCACCGAACGCCAGGACCAGCGCGACCACCGCGCGTCGAACAGCTGGTACCAGGAGCTGGTGAAGGTCGTCGGCGACCACCTGGAGATCGACACGCCGACGCTGGCCCTGTGGTCGGGCGGCCGGGAGATCAGCGACTACGCCCTCGCCAAGGGCCACACCCCGCTGGAGGCCACCGCCTTCGGCGGCGTGGTCGACCGGCTGGCGCTGACCCCGGACTGGATGCTCAAGACGCCGATGTGGAACGTCCTGTCCAAGGCCTTCGTGAGCCGCGCCCGCGGCCCCGTCCACATCTTCCTGCGGGCCTACGACCCCGAGAGCGTCCTGATCGCGCAGGAGGTGCCGCAGCTGCGGGTGGTCATGGCGCTCGACCCGGCGGTGCGGCTCGTCTGGCACCCGGTGTACGCCGCGGCCGACGGCCGGCTGATGGAGATCACCAGGGGCCTCGACCTGGCCCCCGACGCGCCCTGCTCCACCCGCGACGCGTGCGTGCGGATCCTCTACGACTACCTGCGCCTCGTCCACGACCCGGCCAACACCCGCTCCGAGCGCGCCCACGCGGACATGAGCGCCCGCCTCGCCGCCAACGGCAACCCCCCGTAGCGCCGGCCGGCCGTCAGGCCTCCAGGTGGGTGGCCACCAGGGTGGCGAACTCCTCAGGGGTGAGGATGCGGATGCCGAGTTCCTCGGCCTTGGCGCGCTTGGAGCCGGCCTTCTCCCCCGCGACCAGGAGGGTGGTGCGCTTGGAGACCGAGGAGGAGGCCTTGCCCCCGGCGCGTTCGATCAGTTCGTTCATCTGGTTGCGGGAGAGGTCGGCGAGGGCGCCGGTCATGCTGCCGGTGACGACGACGGCCTCACCGGCCAGCGGTCCGCCGTCGCCACCGCCGTCGCTCCCCTCGCCGGTGCCGTTCCCGTCGCCGGTGCCGCTCGCCCCCGCCGCGGCGGCGGGGGCGGTCGGGGCGGTGACGGCGGTGCCCACGCCGAGGGCGGCGAGGCGGTCCAGCAGCGGGGCGAGGTCGACGAGTTCGGCGGCGACGACGCGGGCCTTCTCGGTGCCGATGCCGTCGACGCCGGCCAGGGTTTCGGCGTCGGCGGCGCGGATCGCCGTCATGCTGCCGAAGTGCGCGGCGATGCGGCGGGACATGGTCCGTCCGGTGCCGCGGATGCCGAGGGCGCAGAAGACCCGGTTGAGCGGCTGGGTGCGGGCGGTGGCGATCGCGGCGAGCAGGTTGTCGGCGCTGGTCTCCCCCATCCGTTCCAGGGTGAGCAGTTGCTCGCGGGTGAGGGTGAACAGGTCGGCGAGGTCGGCGACCAGGCCGGCTTCGACGAGCTGGACGGCGCGGGTGCCGCCGAGGCCCTCGATGTCGAGCTGGTCGCGGCCGGCCGCGTAGAGGACGGAGGCGACGGCCTGGCAGTTGCGGCCGCGGGTGCAGCGCCAGCGCTGTTCGGTGGTGTCGATGGCGTCGCCGCAGCGCGGGCACGCCTCGGGGAAGGCGATCGGCTGCTCGGCGCCGGTGCGGGCGTCGAGCACCGGGGCCTCCACCCGGGGGATCACGTCGCCGGCGCGGTAGACGAAGACCTGGTCGCCGATCATCAGCCCGCGCCGTTCGATGTCGGCGGGGTTGTGGAGGGTGGCGAAGGTGACGGTGACGCCGTCGATGACGACGGGTTCGAGGACGGCGCGCGGGGCGATGATCCCGGTGCGGCCGACGTTCCACTCCACCCCGAGCAGCCGGGTGACCTTGTGCTGGGCGGCCAGTTTGCGGGCCACCGCCCAGCGCGGGGCGCGCGAGCCCAGGCCGGCCTCGGCACGGTCGGCGGCCAGGTCGGCCTTGACCACCACGCCGTCGATCCCGAAGGGCAGTTCGGCGCGCAGCGCGGCGATCTCCTCGATGCGCTGCTGGACCTCGGTGATGCCCGCGCAGTGCCGCGGGCGGGCGTCGGTGGTGGCGGCGGTGTTGGCGCCGAGGGCGGCGAGGTGGTCCAGCAGGGCGCTGTGGTCGAGGCCCTCGGGGCCGACGGCGTCGTAGGCGAAGAAGGTCAGTTCGATCCTGTAGGGGCGGTCCTTGGCCCGCAGGGTGCCGGCGGCACCGCTGCGGGGGTGGGCGAAGGGGGTGGCGCCGTGCTCGGCGCGCACCCGGTTGGCGTGCTCGAACTGCTCCTGGGTGAGCAGGACTTCGCCGCGCAGTTCGATGTCGGCGGGCTCGGTGAGCTCGGCGGGCAGACCGAGGACGGCGTCGGCGGCGTGGGTGATGTCCTCGCCGGCGAGGCCGTCGCCGCGGGTGATGAGCTGCTGCAGGCGCCCGGCGCGGTAGCGGGCGGCGACGGCGAGGCCGTCGAGCTTGGGCTCCACGCACCAGGCGGCGACCGGCCGGCCCAGGCGCCGTTCGAGGCCGGCGGCCCAGGACTCCAGTTCCTCGGCGGAGAAGACGTTGTCCAGTGAGAGCATCGGCGCGCTGTGCGGGACGTCGCCGGTGGCGGCGCCGCCGGCCACCTTTCCGGTCGGCGAGTCGGGCAGGGCCTGGTCGGGGTGGGCGCTCTCGTAGGCGGCGATGTCCCGCAGCAGGGCGTCGTACTCGTCGTCCCCGAGCGGGGTGGAACCGTCGGTGTAGTACGCGGCGGCGGCCCGGACGGCGGCGGCGACGGCGTCGGCGTACGCGGACGGGGAGGAGAGCGGTGCTGCGGTCTCGATCATGCGGGAATCATGACGGCCGGCACTGACATCGGCGCCCGGGGGCGGTCAGACCAGCCGGGCGGTGGTGGGGGTGCCGGCGCCGTTGCGGCGGGCGTCGCGGCGGGCGTGGCCGGGGGTGGGGCCGGTGCCGAGGACGCGGCCGTCGGCGAGGGCGAGCCAGGTGCCCGGGGGTGTGCCCTCGGGGACGGGGGCGGCGAGGGCGGCGCCGGGCTCGGTGCCGGGTCCGGCACCGGAAGGAACCGGGACCGGGTGGCCCTCGCGCCACTGGGCGGTGGTCCGCTCGCCGCCCGAGCGGCGCCGCCAGTACAGGTGCTGGGCGACGATCAGCGGGCCCAGCGCGGTGAGCAGCGGGAATCCGGTGGTGAGCCGGCCGAGGGCGAAGCAGGCGCTGACGGCGCTGGTGGTCAGCAGGCCGACGAGGGCGGCGACGACGGCGGCGGTGCGGCCGTGGGCCTTGGCGGCGACCAGCGGGTACAGGACGAGCAGCAGCAGGTCGCCGAGGCCGACGGCGACGGGGGCCGGGCCGCCGGTGAGGGCGAGCATCGGGGCGAAGGGGCGGTCCTGGACCTGTTCGAAGAAGCGGGCGGTGGTGTCGGTGAGGGTGGTGGCGGCGAGGTCGTAGGCGGTGAGGACGGCGGCCAGGGCGGCGGTGTGGACGGAGCGCAGGCCGCTCTGGGTCCAGAGGTTGGCGACGCCGACGACGGCGGCGGCGATCATCAGGTCACTGCCGGCCCGGGCGGCGCCGGGGTGGCCGGTGAGGGCGGCGAGCGTGGTGGCGGCGGTGGCGGTGAGGGCGGCGGCCCAGGACCAGGGGGCGGCGCGCAGCCGGGTGGCGGCGAGCAGCGGGGCGAGGGTGAACTGGACGGCCAGGCAGCTGACGAGGCCGAAGACGGCGGAGACGGCGGCGCCGGGCAGGGCGGTGTAGAGCAGCGGGGCGAGGACGACGCCGGCGCACAGGACGGCGATGTCACCGCCGGTGTAGACGCCGACCGGGGGGCGGGGCATCCGGATCCGGGCGAGGTACCAGGCGGCCAGGGCCAGTTCGGCGGCGACGGCGGCGCTCAGTGCGGCCAGGGCGGCGGGGCTGACGGTCATGCGGTTCCTCCCGCGGCCGGGGCCGTCGACGGTGCCGGGGATGCCGGGGGTGCCGGTGGGGTGCCGAGGGCGCCGGGGCCGCCGGCGGTGTCGAGGGTGGTGTCGAGGGTGTCGAAGGTGTGCTCGCGCAGGTCGGCGCGCAGGGGTGCGGTGGGCGGCATGGCGGCGCGGTCCTCGTACAGCACGATGTCGGACAGCCGCAGGCCGGCGGCGTGGGCGCGCTCCTCCAGGCGGCCGCGCAGGGCGGTGGCGGGCAGGCGGTCGACCAGCAGGTGCAGGCGGGCGGGTCCGCCGGGGCCGTCGGGGCCTTCGGTGAGGGCGTGGCGGGCGGGCAGCGGGACCTCCGGTTCGGCCTCGACCAGGTCGAGCACCTCGCGGGTGGTGACGGTGCGGCTGAGCGGCCCGTTCCAGCGGCCGAGGATCTCGGAGGTGGCGGGGAGGTGGGCGATTTCGCAGGTGGGTGGCTCGGCGGGGAGGCGGACGAGGTCGCCGGTGGCGTAGCGCAGCAGCAGGGTGCAGTCGCGGTAGGGCACGTAGGGGGTGTGCACGACGGTGCCGGTGGCGCCGGGGGCGGTGGGTTCCCAGGTGAGCGGGTCGAGGACTTCGAGGTGTCCGAACTCGGTGGTGTGGTGGAGGTGGCCCCGGGTGCAGGGGGTGGCGCCGGAGGGCAGGATCTCGGTCATCAGGTAGGCGGAGGTGGCGGTGGCGCCGAACACCTCCTCGGCGCGGCGGCGCAGGGGCGCGGAGAGCACCTCACCGCCGACGCTGATCGACCGCAGGCCGAAGTCGGCGCTGCGCCACTTGCGTTGTTCGGCTTCCTGGACGAGGGCGGCCAGGTAGGAGGCGGAGGTGGTCAGGTGGGTGATCTGGGGGTCCTTGCCGGGCAGGCCGAGCGGGGCGGCGAGGCGGTCGAGGGCCACGGCGGGGCCGACGGTGCCGAACTGGACGAACCCGGCGCCGGCGCGGGTGGCCGACTCCTCGGCGTTGACCAGCGGCAGGGTGGCGCGGGAGCAGCCGGCGTAGGCGACGGTGTGGCGGGGGCGCAGGCCGAGGCCGAGCACGGCGGAGATGGTGCTGAAGGCGACGGCGCACTCCAGTTCGGCGCGGGAGAACCACACCGCGGTGGGGGTGCCGCTGGTGCCGGTGGTGAGCGCCATCAGGACGGGGGTGGCGGCGTCCGAGACGAAGGCGGCGGGCAGGGCGCGCAGCGCCTGTTTGGGGGTGACGGGGACGCGCGACCAGTCCTCGGGCTCCAACCGGGCCGGGTCGAGGTCGAGTTCGGCGAACAGCCGGCGGTAGTGGGCGGTGTGCCGGGCGGCGGCGCGGGCGGTGGCGCGCAGGCTGCGCCGGGCCACCTCGCGCCGCACCTGCGGGTCGACGTGTCCGGCCCGGCCGGGCAGCAGGGCGGAGTCCTCGCCGGGCTCGCCGAACTCGGCGATGGTGGCGACCAGGTCCCGCGCGAGGCGTTCCAGGTCGTTCGGGCGTATTCGACGGTTCGTCAGGATTGCTGCGCCGTAACGCAGTTGGCTCAGCGCGGTCGCGAACAAGCGGACTCCCCAGGCCAGGGTCGGACGGTACGCCACCCGGCCCCGGCCGGGGTCGATCGGATCAGGCCCCGATCAGGTCAGACCATGTGGAGGAACATGGCGGCGGTGAGGGTGCTGAAGGCGTACTTGAGGTAGTGCTTGACCATGATCGGTTCTCCCTCGTACGGGCCGGCCGGCCGCCCTGACCGGGCGCGGCAGCGGATGCCCGCGGCCGGTTCTGGTCGACGGGCAACGGCAGTATAGGGACGGTTCGGCCACCCGCAACAGCCTGTGTGCACGGCCAACCTTCCGGCTATTCACGTCAGTTCGTGGCGTCAGCACTCCAGGAGGGTGCAGCTCCAGTGCATGCCGCGCCCCATGCCGGCCAGGGCGATCAGGTCGCCGTCGCCGAAGTGCCCGGACGCGCGGTGGTGATGGAGGTCGAGGAGGTGGTCCGCGGCCCCGAAGTGGCCCCGCTCCAGGGAGATTTCGAGGTTGGTGCGCTCCACCGGGACGCCGAGCCGGTCGGCCAGCTTCGTCAGCGTGCCGAGGTTGTCGTTGAGCAGCACCACCCTGGCCAGGTCCGGGACGGACGCGCCGATCCGCTTGCAGGCCCGGGCCACCACCTCGTGCACCCGCTCGCCCATCAGGCCGGCGAACTCCTGGAAGCGCTCGGCGTCGTAGTCGAAGAACTCCATCAGGCCCCAGGCGTCGCGGGCCGGCGGGGGCGTCCGACCGCCGCGGAAGGGGTCGGCCGCCCCGCCCCGGTCCATCCGGAACAGGTCGACGTAGCGGCCGTCGCTGATCGTCTCGCTGGCCCGCCAGCGCAGTTCGGGGTGGCCGCGCCCGGCCACCGCGGCACCGGCGCCGTCGGAGAACAGCAGTGAGTTGGTGTGCATCCGGTTCCAGTACGGCTCGCACGTCCGGTTCGCCCCGACCACCAGCGCCCGCTGGTACTCGGGGTGCGTGGCGAAGCGGCCGGCGAGCAGGTCGAAGCAGGTGATGCCGCTGACGCAGCCCTGGCCGACGAGGACCGCCTCGGCACGGCGGGCGCCCAGCCGGTCCTGGAGGCTCGCGGCCGCGTCCCAGTACAGGTACTCGGGGATGTCGGTGATCGCGAGGACCACCAGGTCCAGCTCGGCGGGGTCGGTGCCCGCTTCGTCCAGGGCCGCCCGGGCGGCGTCGACGGCCAGGTCGGTGAGCCCGACCCCGGCCGGGCTGCGGTGGACGGTGCGGTAGCCGTACGCCAGGACGCGTTCGACGTCCTTCGTGTACTCCGACGCCACGTCCGCGACGGCGACGGGCTCCCCGAGGGCCGATCCGAACGACATCAGTCCGTAGTCCACGCCACTGCCCCTTCCGGCCGCGCGGCTCGCCTGTCCGCGCACTGATCGACACCGGAAAGGTGCCGCTTCCGCCGCCGAGGGAGTTCGTCATCGAACTTCCGTTTCCCGGTCCGGCCCGACGCCCCGTCAGGCTATACAGCGCCGAGGAGCCCTGACCAGCACCGACACCGGCACCCTCGCCGCACGAACGGACGACGACACCGGCGGGACCCCGAGGTGCGGGAGGGCCGGATCGACCATGCGGTGCATGCCCGGCCGCTCTGCGGGCAGGCGCGTTCCGCAGGAAGCCGCCCCGGGGCGGCTGGTGACGAGAGGCCAGGAGGAGCGATGCACCGGATCGAGGAGTCCGTCGAGGTGGCGGCGCCGCTCGGCGCGGTCTATGCGAGCTGGGTCAGGTGCGAGGAGTTCCCGCGGTTCATGCGGGGGGTGGTCAGTGTCGACCGGTCGGGTCCGGGCACCAGCTGGGTGGTGCGGACCGCGGCCGGGCCGAGGGAGTTCGAGGCGGTGACCACCGAGCTGGTGGCGGACGAGCGGGTGGCGTGGGACAGCGGCCCCGGGCCGGTGCGGCACCGGGGTGTGGTCACCTTCCACCCCGTGGACGAGCGGACCACCCGGGTGATGCTCCAGCTGGAGGTCGAGCCGCACGGGCTCTGGGAGCACCTCGCCGAGGCGCTCGGCTTCGTCGACCGCCGGGTGATCGACGATCTGGCGGACTTCAGGCACCACGTCGAGGAGGACTGTGAGGGGAAAAGCAAGGAGGACGGCGGGCCGGCGGCCCGGGCGGCCTCCGAGGGGTAGGGCCACGGGTCGCCGGCGGCAGCAGCAGGCCCGGGCGGCGGGCCCCGGCCCGGACGGCGCTCGATAGGCTTGCGCGGTGAACCACCCCATCCCCAGGGCCGTCCCCGAGCCCGCCCGCGCCGGTGTCCCCGAGCACGGCCGGGTGCCCAAGTACTACCTGGTCAAGGCCCGCCTGGAGGAGCTGATCGCCGAGCTGGGCCCGGGCGGGCGGCTGCCCACCGAGGTCGATCTGGCGCAGCGTCACGGGGTCGCGCGGGCGACGGTGCGCCAGGCGCTGCGCGAGCTGCTGCTGGAGGGCCGGTTGCGGCGGCAGGGCCGGGGCACGGTCGTGGCCGGGCCGAAGATCGAGCAGCCGCTGTCCCTGAGCAGCTACACCGAGGGCGTCTCGCGCCAGGGCCTGCGCCCGGGCCGCACCCTGATCGCCCTGGACCGGCTGCCCGCCGACGCGGCGATGGCCCGGCTGCTGGAGGTCCCCGAGGGCGAGCCGCTGTGGCACCTGGAGCGGGTGCTGCGCGCGGACGAGGAGCGCGTCGGGCTGGAGTCCACGTACGTGCCGGTCGCCCGGGTGCCCGCGCTGGCAGGGGACTTCGACCCCGAGGGGTCCTTCTACGGCTATCTGCGCGAGCAGGGGGTGCGGCTCGGTGCCGCCGACGAGCGGATCGAGACGGTGCCGGCCAGCCCGCGCGAGGCCCTGCTGATCGGCACCCCGCCGGCGCTGCCGATGCTGCTGCTGCACCGCCGCAGCCTGGACGCGGCGGGGCGCCCGCTGGAGCAGGTGCGCACCCTCTACCGCGGGGACCGGTTCAGTTTCACCCTCGCCCTGGGCGCCCCGGACGCCCCGAGCGCCCCGAACGCGAACTGACCGTCCGGCGGCCGCGGGTCCGGCCGCCGCCGGCAGGGCGTGCGGGGCATGCGGGGCATGCGGGGCGTGCGGGGCGTGCGGGGCGTACGAAGCGTCCGGGGCTTGCGGGTGTCAGCAGGTGCCGACGCGGCCGTTGTACGAGGACCAGACCGGCGCCCAGGGGCTGTTGTTGTCGTGCGGGCGGTAGACGACGAGGTTGCCGTCGTTCTGCATGCGCACCCAGTTGGCGCTGGGGTTGCAGCCGAGGGCGGTGCCGGACCACCACTTGGCCTTCTTGAAGGTGTCGTAGACGACGAAGTTGCCGTCGTACTGCATGATCACCTTGCCCGGGCCGCCGCTGTTGGTGCCGCTGGCCCACAGCGCGTAGCCGGTGTTGGTGTCGTACTCCACGAGGTTGCCGTCGTTCTGGTAGAGCAGCCGGTAGTCGCCGTTGCCGGAGACGAGCGAGTCGCCGGGCAGCAGGCAGTTGCCCCAGTTCATGTGGTCCCAGCCGCTCGGGTTGCGCGAGCAGTTCCACTCGCTGTTGACGTCGGCGGAGGCGCTGGTGGCGGTCGTCAGTCCGGTGACCGAGGCCAGCGCCAGGGCGGCGCCGACCAGGGACAGGGTTCGCTTGACCGTTCCGGTGTTCCTCATCGTTTCCCCTCGTTTCTGCTGCGGCGCGGTTCCCGACCGGCCGCGGCACGGTGTCGTGGACGGCTGTACGGACCCGGGGCCCGCCCGCCGTCGTGCGGTGGGAGCGGGGCCTCTCGACCCCTGCGTCCATGGCAACGGGATGCGGGCGGCGGCCGGTTCACCGGGATTCCCGCGGCCGGCCGCCGGACCGGGGGCCGGGCGGAGGCCACCGGGCCCGACCTTGTAGGTTTCGGTGTCACCGGCTGCAAGGAGCCGGTGACACCTGGTGGGGAGGGGAGCCCGGCCGGGCAGGAAGGGGACGGACCCCGGAAGGAAAGGGCGGACAGTGGCCACGAGCACGCAGAGCGTGTTCCGCAGCGAGGGCGTACCCGTGACGGAACGGTTCGACTGCTGGCGGGAGTTGGTCAGCCGTACCCGGGACAGCGAGGTGACCAGCGTCCACTGCGACGACTTCCGGGCGGAGATGCGGCGCCTGGAGCTGGGCCCGGTGACCCTCCTGCGCAGCTCCTTCCAGCCGACCCGCTTCCACCGCACCGCGCGCCGGGTGCGGCGCTCGGACCCGGAGGTGTTCCACCTCACCCTGCTGCTCGACGGCGGCTTCACCCTGACCCGCGACACCGGGCGCACCGAGACCTTCGGGCCCGGCAACCTGCACATGCTCGACAGCTCCCACCCGTTCGACCTGCGGGCCTTCGGCTCCCGCGCCGCCCGCTCCCCCGGCGACCTGCGGATCGAGGCCGTCGGCGTCGACTTCCCCTCCGCCCTGCTGCCGGTGCCGCCGCACCGGCTGGAGGACCTGCTGGGCCGCGGCTTCTCCTCCCGGGAGGGCACCTGCGCGCTGCTCTCGGACTTCCTCCTCAACCTCGACCGGCAGGCCGCCCTCCTGGGCCCCGCCGACGCCCCCCGCCTGGGCGGCGTCGTGGTCGACCTGGTGGCCGCCTGGCTCGCCCGGGAGGTGGACGCCGAGGCCGCCGTGCCCGACGACAGCCGGCAGCGGGCCCTGGTCGAGCACGTCCGGGCCTTCATCGGACGCAACCTGCACGACCCCGAACTGACGCCCGCCGTGATCGCCGCCGCCCACCACATCTCCGTCAGCTACCTGCACCGCCTCTTCGGCCGGGAGTCCGGCGGCGAGACCGTCGCCGCCTTCATCCGCCGCCGCCGGCTGGAGCGGGCCCGCCGCGACCTGGCCGACCCCGCGCTGCGCTCCCTGCCCGTCCACGCCGTCGCCACCCGCTGCGGCCTGCCCCGCGCCGCCGAGTTCAGCCGCGCCTTCAAGGCCGCGTACGGCCTCTCCCCCCGCGAGCACCGCCACCGCGCCCTGACCGGGAGCGGGGCCGGGGCCGTCGGCGGGTAGCCGTACGGGCAGCGCGGCCCGTACGGGCAAGGGCAGCCGTACGGGCGGCGCGGCCCGTACGGGCAAGGGCAGCCGTGCGGGCGGCGCGGCCCGTACGGACCGGGCCCACGGGCGCGAAAACCCCGCACCGTGAGCACCGGGTGCGCACGAGCGGGCGGGAATCCCGGATCAGTGCACGCAATGCCAAGGACTGTCCACTCAGCGCCAACACGGCGGGGGTGACGCCCTGGCATCCTCCCTGAGGGACACCGCGCAGCGGAACGTCGAGTTCCGTTCCGCGCCGGCGGCCCGGCACGCCACGGGGGAGCGTGCCGGGCCGCCGGGTCCCGCACCGCCCGGCCCGACCGGACGGCCGGCCGGACTCGGCGGGGCTCAGCCGGTCATCGGCCTCAGCGACTCGGCGGCTTCAGCGGGCGGACTCGTGGGCGAGGACGGCCTGGGCGACCGCCTTCTGCAGCGGGCTCAGGTGCTTGTCGACGAGGGTCTGGTAGTCGCCGGCACGGCCGTCGGCCCACTGGCCCAGGCCCGCGACCATGGCCCGGCCGGCGCCGGAGAACGCCTGCACCATGCCGCTGTCCGGGGGCAGGGTGGCCAGGCCCGAGGCGGGCGGCGGGGCCTGGGCGCCGACCTGGTAGTCGTCGAAGGCCATGCTGAGGGTGGTGACCAGGTGGACGGTGTCCTTGGGGTCGGCCATGGTGAAGACGGCCAGGTTGTACTGGTTCTTGGCGCTGTCGGTGTACAGGGCGATCTGCTCGCCCAGGCAGCCCTTGGAGGCGCGGATCATCCCGATCAGCCGCGGGCCGACCGAGTCCGGTTCGACGCAGGAGTTCATGACGGTCGATCCGACCCTGGTGTAGACCTCGCCGCCGGCCGCCGTCACCTGGGCGGGGAACAGCTGGTCGAGCGGCAGCAGGGAGGCGTCCGGGGTGGCCGAGGCCCGGGCCGCGGCGGCGGAAGCCGTGACGGAAACGGACGCGGCCGGGGACACGGAAGCGGGCGGGGCCGCAGTGGCGGAAGCGGCCGGGGCCCCGCTCTCGTCACCGGAGGGGCGCAGCAGGGTGAAGGCGCCGCCGGTCACCGCGGCGGCGACGACGGCGAGCGCGAGGTTGCGCGGCCAGACCCGCTGGGGGCGGGGTGAGGAGTCGTCGGGCCGCTGGTCAGGATCGGTGGGGAACATACCGCCGTACCGTAGTGATCTTGATTGCGGCGCTTGACGACGGTCCGATCACAGTGCGATCACATTGTCGGGGCCGGTGACGGCTTGTCGTTCGTGTCCTCCGGGACCCAGGCACCGGCGCCGAGGCGCCCGGTGGTGCCGAGGTCGATTTCCGGGACGACCGTGACGGGGGCCGCGTCGGGGGTGGCGCGCACCCGCACGTACGGGGCGTTGAGCGGGTCCCCGGCACCGGCCTCGGTGGTGTTGCGCCACACCAGGGTGGTGCGGGCGCCCTCCCCCGGGCGCAGGGCGATCTTCCGCGGCGGGTCGTCGGCGCCGGTGCCGGAGGCGATCCCGGCGCCGCCGCGCAGGATCCGCACGCCGTCGAGGGGCTTGTGGTCGAGGTCGAGCGGCTGCACCTGCGGGTAGCCGTCGAGGGTGACGACGGCGGTGCCGCAGTTGCGCAGGTGCAGGCCGACCACGCGCAGGCCCATGGCGGCGTCGCCGTCGTCGGCGTACAGCCGCAGGCCGGAGGGCGGGCAGGGGCCGCCGGCACCGGGTGCCTCGGCGGTGGGCACGCTGCGGACCTTGAGGAGCTCCGGCTTCGGCGGGCGGAGGTTGTCGGGCTGTCCCAGGGTGGGCGCGCCCGGGCGGGAGCCCGGCCCGGTCGGGCCGGGCGCGGTCAGGTCGATCCGCCCCTTCTCGGTGGCGCCGGGGGCGAGCCCGGTGACGGTCCGGGTGAGGTTCCCTCCCCCGCCCGACCCGGGGCTGCCGAACACCGCCGCGCCGCGGCTCGGATCGGGGCCGTTGAACACCACGGTGTAGTCGTAGGGTTCGCTGTTCGGGTTGGTCACCTCGTACTCGAAGCAGGTGCGGCCGACGGCGGTGATCCGCACCCCGCCCTGGGCGAGCGCCGTCGGCTGCGGCACGCCGGGTGCCCCCGGCGACGGGGTGCCGCACGACCCGGGGCTGCCGGAGGCCTCCGGGCCGCCGCCGGAGGCCGCGGTCGTCGCGGTGCCGCCGGAGGCCGCGGTGCCGCAGCCCGCGAGCAGCAGTACGGCGCCGGCGGCGGCGAAGTGACGGACCATCAGCGATGGTCGGGGCATGGAGGTCTGGCGCATCGGCCGAGTCGATCACGCCCCGCGCCGGACGGCAGTGAGCCGCGTCACTTCGTGTGCAACAGCCCTGCCACGGTCCGCGCCGGCCTCCTCGCCGGGTGACGGCCCGCCGTCCTTTCCAGTGACTTGTCCGCCCGACCCGGCCGTTTCCGTTTGGCGTGTCCACGCCGCCGGAATCCCTGTGCCTCAAGAGGGCCGCGAGGCCCCGCACCGAAGGGAACCGCCAGCGTGCACCACATCATCCGGAAACTCGCCCTGCTCACCGCCGCCACCGCGACGACGGCCACCGCGGCCGTCCTCCCCGCCCCGCCCGCGCACGCCGCGCCCCGGCTGTTCGGCCCCGCGGAGTTCGGCATCAGCTTCACGCCGGACGGCGACCCCGGCCAGTGCGGCGGGCGCCAGGGCGAACAGTGGCACCTCAACGGCGACTGGTCCGACGAGATCCGGCTCGACACCGACGACCGCCCCGGCGGCTGCCGGCTCGCGTTCGGCATCTACGACCCGCAGAACCAACTGGGCTCCGCCTCCTTCCGGTACGCCTTCCAGTCCTCCCCCGGCACCGCCCCGGGGCAGTGCGGCAACGAGGGCGACTACCGGATCCCGACCTCGTCGACGGCCCGCACCTTCGGCCCGACGATCCGCATCGACACGGACAGCCGTCAGGGCGGGTGCACGCTCACCTTCCTCGTGTCGAACACCGCGTCCGCCACCCTCGACATCCGGTACGCCGGGGACGGCGACGTCAGCCAGTGCGGGGGCGCCCTCCCGAACGACGTCCACACCGCGTCCCCGGGCCATCCGGTGGCACTCGCCGTCGACACCGACAACCGCCCCGGCGGCTGCCGGCTGCAGCTCCGCATGAACGTCTAGCCGGCGGGCACGGCCCGGACACCCGGGCCGTGCCCGCCGGCCCGAGGGAGTGGGCGGGCTTGCCGACGTGCCGGTTCCGGGTGCCCGCCGAACGGACATCGAGCCACCCGGACGTCGCGGCGGGTCGGACCCACTCGGGGTCCACCCGCCCGCGTTGCGGTGGTCCCGGCCGGGCCGGGACCACCGCCACCAACCGGTCAGTGCGAGTCGTCACCGGGCTGCCGTTCAGAGGAGCTGGAAGGACCACTCCTGCTTCCAGCCGCCTTCACAGCTCCATACCCCGAGCTGCTTGAAGTCGGAGTCGTGGGTGAGGCAGTCGTCGTCACCGATCTGGACCCGGTACTTGCCGTTGCCGAGGCTGACGAACTCCCACTTCTGGTTGGAGGTGTTGCCCCAGGCCTGCTGTTCGGCGACATAGGTGTCGGGGTTCTCGGTGAGGTTGTACCCGAGGTCGTTGACGATCCGGTAGCGGTCCCCGCCCAGCGGCTTGATGGTCCAGCGGGACCCCTTGTACCCCAGGATCCCGCCCACGATGGGCGAGCCCCAGCTCGCGGTCTCGGTGGGTGCCGAGGCACCCAACCCGTTGGAGAGCTTCAGGAACAGCGGCCGCTCGGTCGGGATGCTGGAACCGCCTCCGCTCGTCGGGGGCTTCGGGCACGTCGGAACCATCCTTCTTCTCGGAGAAGTTGGATGCTAGGCATCGGAATTCTCCGTCCCGCGACTCCTGACGCAATCCATATGACAAGATCAAGAAGCCTGACGCCTTTCACGCGCCACCCCGGTCGGTGCGCCCTGCGGACCGGGCTCGACCCCAGCGACCTGCCCCGGGCAGGCCGGATCGGAGGACCCGCGAGGTGTCGACCTCACCGGAGTTCCACGGCTTCGACCTGGTGCGGCGCGGCTACGACCGCCCCGAGGTCGACAGCTACCTCGACGCCCTGTCCCGAGCCGCCCCACCGCCACCCGTGCCGGCCTTCCGGATCAGGTGGCGCGGCTACGACCGCGAGCAGGTCGACGCGCGCATCGCGGACCTCCTGCGCGGCAGGGACGCCAGCGCGTAACCCACGCTACGGGCTCGGCGCAGGAAGTCGGACCGGCCGACTTCCTGCGCCATGGGGTGTCCGGCACCCCGGCACGCCGGGGCACAGGGGTCAGGGTCAGGGTCAGGGCGAAGACCACCCGCCCGCGTCGCGGTGGTCCCGGCCGCCCGCACGGGGTGCGGACGGCCGGGGCCGTCGAGCGCTACAGCGCGGCCAGGAATCGGGCCCGCAGCGTCTCGTCGGCGATGCCCTCGACGGGCCGCCCTGCGTACCCGGTGACCTCTTCCTCCTGGAGGGCGACCAGCTCCGCGCCACCGGTCCGGAAGGGGAACCGCACATCGATGTGCCGGTGCTCCGGCTCGCCCTTGGCGGGGTTCTCCGGGGTGGTGTGCACGTCGATGTGAACGGGACCGTCGGCGGCGAGCCACATAGCCGCGATGGCTTCGTGAGCCTTGCTGTTGAACATTGCTCGGTGCAGGGTCGCGCCGGTTGGGTCCAGCCCGGCTCACACCGGCAGGTCCCAGCCCGGGCCGTCCTCGGCGCCGAGCCAGACGCGCTGTCCGGCCGCCGAGACGGTGATCCCGAAGCCGCCCTGGTGCGGCTCACCGGCAGCCTGCCAGCACTGGACCGCGCGCTCGACCCGGTCCCACAGGCGGACGGGCCCGCGCTGGGTCACGGTCCACCCGCCGCCGGGGCCGGGTGCTGTCCGTGCCTGCGATCCGGTGGACAGGTCCCAGAGGATCTGCCGGGCCCCCGCACCCATGCGGACGGCTGCGGGCGCGGCGAGTTGGGCCACCCAGCCGCCCGTCCAGTTGTCGAGTGTCGCCGGGTCGATGAGGGTCGGGGACTCGTCGCCGGGCAGCAGGTCCAGCGTCGGGCGGGGCGGCCGGTCGTGCGGGCGGGCGATCATGAAGCTGGTCTGGTCGGTGAGGAACCGGCCGGTGGCCTCGCCGGGGCCGGTCACGTCGAGCAGCGCGAGGGCGTTCGCACAGCTCCACCCGGAGAGGGTGACCAGGATCCGACCGCCGGGCTTGACCTGGTGGAGCCACGGGAGGGGGATGTACCGAACCGAGCAGGTGGCGATGAGCCGGTCGTACTGGCCGCCGTCCGGGTCCCCGCGCAGCCCGTCCCCGACGATGAGCCGGGGGGAGAATCCCGCGGCCTTGAGCGCCGCCGCCGCTGCCACACCGATGGCAGGGTCGTACTCGACGCTGGTGAGATTGGCGTCCCCGAGGCGGTGGGCGCCGAGGGCGGTCGAGTACCCGGTCCCGGTACCGATCTCCAGCACGCGGTGCCCGGGCTCGACATCGAGCTGCTGCCACATGCGCAGCACCACGGACGGCAGGGTGGACGACGAGGACGGGGTGCCCGTCACCGCTTCACCGGCCGTGTCCTCGGGCCCGATGCGGCCGTCGAGTTGGGTGACCAGCGTCCGGTCGTCGTAGATCCCCTCCAACCATCCGGGCTCACCCTCGCGGACGGGTCGGTAGCTGGTCGGAACGCTGCCGGTGACCGGGGCGAAGTGGGTTCCGACGAAGAGTTCCCGTGGAACGGCCCTCGCGGCGCTCTGCCACGCGCGTTCGGTCAGCGCACCGCTCTCGGTGAGCCTGTCGGCCAGGGCGTTGCGGAGTTCAGCCGGTGTGCTCATGTGCGGCGGAACCTTTCTGGAGCTGGTCGGCGAGGGCGTGGGCGATGGCGTCGGTGGTCTCGGCCGGCTGCCATGCCCACTGGCCGTTCGGGTTGCATTCGAGGAAGTACCAGGCGCCCGAGGCGGTCACCGCGAAGTCGAAGGCCCCGTGGACCAGGCGGAACCGCCCAAGGTAGGCGGCGATCGAACGCGCGACCGGCCCGGGTACGTCGATCGGCGTGCACGTCATCCGGTCCTGGCGGCGCCGCCAGTCGAGGTCGGGGCTGTCGATCCGGACGCCGAACAGGCGGTCGCCGACGGCCGTCACGCGTGCGTCGAACGCCTTCGGAACCTTCGCCTGGAAGAGGTGCGGGCAGGCGGACACTGCGCCGGTGATGTCGGCCGGATCGACCTCGCGCACCCACACGGCGTGGGGCCGCCCTTCGACCGCGTAAGGGGTGTTCCACAGCGGCTTGTACACCGCCCCGCCGGATTGGGCCGCCACGAACTCCCGGGCCTCGTCCGCACTGTTCGTGATCACCGTGTCGGGGACCGTGAGACCGAAGCGCTGCGCGGCCGCCAGCTGTGCCGGCTTGTGCTCGGCGGCACGGTTGGCCCAGGGGTGGTTCACGTAGTGCGCGGCGGGGAGCGACGCGAGGATGCCGCCCGCACCCCAGGGTTTGCGCGGCGGCGAACCTGCGGTCCTGGCTGGCCAGTTCGGGCGGTCCCTCGTAGGGCGACGCCCGGCGTACCCAGACGGACCGGACTACGGAGAGGTCGACGTTCCGGCCGGCCGTGTGCAGGGTGCCTCGCTGACCGCCCGTGCGGTACGTGGCAGTCAGCGAGGCACCCGTGTGCAGGTCGGTGCCGGGATCGAGACGGACCACCGGGACCCGGCGCTCGGCGAGCACCCGCAGTACCGCATCCGCGGTCACGTCAAGGGGATTGGTCAGTACCAGCACCGACCCGCTTCGGTCGTCCATCAGTCGTTGCTCTGGTCCTGGTCGTAGGACTCGGTGGTGTCGGCGTCGGTCGGGGAGCCCGGGTTTCCGTCGGGCATGGTCTGCGTGGGCGTCAAACCGCTGGTGCTGGTGCCGTGACCGCCCATCTCGACCGTGCGGCCGCGCTCGTCCACGAACATGGCGACCTGCGTCTCGGGGTCGATGACGGGCGTGTACTGCGGGACCGGGACGGTGGCCGTGAACGGCTCCATGCGGGTGGTACCCCACGGTGCGGTTGTCATCTGTGCTGCGCCTCCATTTTGCGTGGTGGTGCTGACGGGACCGACAGCTCGGCCGGTTGGCCGGGTTGTTGGTCCCAGCAGTTCGGCCTCGCGCCGCGATCCGACGTCGATGCTCTTGACAGGAAGGTACGGAGCGAGCGGCAGTCACCGCCATGAAGTTCCACGGAATTCCACACCGATGGCAGGAGATCATCCGAGCAGCGCAGCGGCGGATGTGATCAGTTCACGAGCGGTCGACCCGTAGACGGCCAACTCGGCCAGCTCGCAGAACGTTTCGGCGTACATTGTGATCTCGCTCGGCTGGGTGATGGTCAGGTAGCCGGAGATCAGTTCCACGTTCACCTGCGCACTGTCGAAGATCCAGAAGCCTTCGGCCGGCCAACGCGTCCGATCGGGGCGCATCGGAACAACTCCCAGGCTCACATGGGGAAGCGATCCGACGGTCGCCAGGTGGCGCAGTTGGTCGTGCATGACGCTGCCGCCGCCGATCCCGCAGCGCAGTACGGACTCCTCGATCAGGAAGGCGAACCGCCGATCGCCCTCGTACAGCACTCGTTGGCGTTGCATGCGGGCGGTCACAGCAGCCGGAACATCGTCAACAAGCCCTCGGCGCCGCTGGATGGCTTGCAGAGCGGCGGTCGTGTACCCCGGCGTCTGAATCAGGCCGGGCACCAACCAGGACGAGTAGGACCGGAAGCGGTGCGTTCGCTCGTACAGCGGAAGCCGAGCCTCTTGGGCAGCCTTGAGGCCGGCGCGCTCCATGCGCCGCCACTCGATGAACATGCCTTCGACGGCCCGCAGAGAGGCGATCAGGTCCGGCGCGCGGTCCTCGGCCCCGCAGGCCCGGCACCACTTCCGGATGTCGTCCTCGGACGGCGGTGTGTGGGCGTTCAACAGCCGCGAGACCTTTGACGGGTACCAGCCACACGCCGCGGCCAGGTCACGCCCCGACAGCCCGGAATCCCGCTGGATCTCGCCGAGCCGGTCGGCGAGATTCTGGCGGGCACGCTGGACACTCGAAGACGCCGGGACAGCCATGGACGGTGATCGATCAGCCGGGACGGTACTCCGCGTGCGGCGTCGCCCGTTCCCAGGCGGCTTCGTAGGCTGCCAGGTACCGCTTGGCCAGCTCCGGATCGGTCCGGACCTCCATGCCGGCTTCGGCCCACTGCCCGTCCCCGGTGAAGTGGTGCAGGATCACCACCTCGTCATCCATCACCCAGCCGTCCAGGCCGGGCAGGAGCAGGTCGCCGGCGCGGGAGCGCGGCAGCCACCGCACGTCCTCCCCTGCCGCAACGTTCGGGAACGTCACGTCGTACTCGTACCGGATGTAGTCGGTCACCGGCTCGGAGACGACACGCAGACGGCGCATGGCGACCCCGCGGCCGGTCGCCTCGGCCACCACGTCGAGCCACGACCGCCACCAGGACTCGCGGTCCGTCGGATCGAGCCTCTTGCCCTGCTGCCAGGCGATGAACTCGGGGTCGTCCAGCATGTAGCTGTCCCGCATCTCCAGATGCACCGCCGAGCGCTGTGCCTTGGCCAGCTGCTCACGAACCGCCGTTGCCACCGTCGTTGACCTCACTGTCCGGCCGGGGGATGAACTGGATCATGTTGGCGGGCAGCCGGAACACGCCCTCGTGATCCGGGATGTCCGTGGAGTGGCCCGGGATGGAACCGACCTCCTGGGCCTCCCTGATGGTGGCCTCGTCGGCCTTCCAGGACTGGATCACCAGGTCGCCGGTCGCCTCGTCCAGCCAGATGGTCGGCGAGCCGTCATCAGGAGTGTTCGGGTAGATCCCCAAGAACTTTAGCGTCATGACTACCTCCCGTACCGAGTGGATTCCACGCAGTTCCACGACCTTGGCCCCGCCCGTGAAGGGGCGTCAAGGGCGTGAATGAAGCACTGCCGCAGCCCCCGGCGCACAGGCGGCGGGGGCCGGCGGGGTCAGGCGTCCTCGTCGGGCGGCGGGGTCGTGCGGAGGGCGGTGACGACGCCCAGGGCGACGATGGAGACCGCGACGGCGAGGAGGACGGCGAAGGCCGTCCCGATCAGGAACTTCACCAGGAGTCCCGCTCCGCGTCGAGGAGCAGGACGAGGAGGTTGAGGAGGGTCGAGGCCGGCGCCGTGTTGAAGCGGACGAGGACGCGGCCGTCGATGGTCCGGTCGGTGCCGGCCGAGGGGAAGATCAGGCCGAACTTCCGCCCCCGGTCCTGGACTTCGGCGAGGAGCGTGCTGATGTGGGCGTCGGTGTAGTGCCGGATCCGGGGGTCGGTCGGCAGCATCGGGTGGCGGCGGGCCATCACGCGGCGCCGTCCAGCTCGAACCAGACGGATTTGGCGCGCTCGTGGGGGTCGACGCCCCAGCGGTGGGTGAGGCCCTCGACCAACTGGAGGCCCCGGCCGGACTCCGCGAGCAGGGAGAGCGGCGGGGTGGTGGGGAGGATCGGGCTCCCGTCCGTGACCGAGACGCGCAGCGAACCGTTGGTGGAGATGATCTCGACGAGCGGGGCGGGGGTGTCCCCGTGGCGCCAGGCGTTGACGAGCAGCTCGCAGAGGGCGAGCTGCGCGTCGGAGATGACGGAGGGGGACCAGCCGACGCGGGTCATGGTGTTGTGGAGGGTCTGACGGGCGATGGCGATGGTGGGGGTGTTGACGTGACGCATGGGAGTTCTCCCGAGGCGTGAGTGAGGGAGGAACCGGCGGAACAGGTGTCGCCGTGAGCCAGGCCGGTGGAGATGGAGGTGGCTGCTCTTCAGCGCTTGCCAGCAGGCATTACTGACGATCCGTCGGATCGATGTGAGATCGACCATAGCGCACGCTGTCAGAAATTTATGGCGCTCGCCGTGAAGTTCCCCCGAACGTGGCTCCAGCCACATGGGTCCCTGCGGCACACTGATCTCATAGCTCGCAGAGAGGACGCCATGGCCCTTCGATTGAACCCAACCCTTCGCCAGCGGCGGTTGGGCACCGAGCTGCGAAGGATGCGGGAACAGGCAGGTCTCGGAGGCAGTCAGCTTGCCCGAGAACTCGGCATCTATCCCGCCCAGGTGACGCAGATGGAGAACGCGAAGACCGGGATCAGTGTCGAGCGGCTGCACACGATCGCTGCGGTCTGCATGTGCGCCAACCAGCAGCTGATCGACGCCCTCGCCGACATCATCACGGACCGCGAGAAGGGTGGCTGGTGGGAGGAGTACCGAGGTGAAGTAACCATAGACTTCGCAGAGGTCGCCGAGCTTGAAGCCGGGGCACAACGGCTGTCCACGTACACGACCGCGTTCGCTCCAGGCCTTCTCCAGACCAACGCCTACGCTCGCGCCCTGTTCTCGCAGACCTTTCCGCCCCTGCCACGTCACGAGATCGACCTGAGAACAGCGTTCCGCATGCGGCGGCAGGACGCCGTTCGCTCCGAAGGCACTCCATACACTGCGTACGTCCACGAGGCCGCCCTGCGAATGCAGTTCTGCGGACCGGAGGCTCACTCCGAACAGCTCGGCTCGCTGATCACTGACTCCCAGCGCCCTGATATCTCGGTCCGTGTAGTGCCGTTCAGTGCCAGCTTCGCCCCAAGTCCCAGCGAGAACTTCACCTACGCGCAAGGTCCGATCGCTGAGCTCGACACCGCTCAGATGGACACGGGTCATGGCATCCGGATGTTCGATGCGCCTGCACATCTGGCAAGGTTTCGCGCACTCCTCGACCAGATGGACCGCTCGGCCCTCTCCGAAGAGATGTCACGAGATCTGATTCGATCAATCATGGAAGAAGTAGGAAGTAAGGATGCATAGCTCCACCTGGCAGAAGTCCAGCTACTCCGGCGCCAGCGACAACTGCGTCGAACTGCGGGCCACGAATGGGACGGTCGAACTCCGCGAGTCCGACGAGGGCCACCTCGTCCTCCGCACCACCCCCGCCACCCTCGCCGCCCTCCTCCACGGCCTCAAAGCCGGCGAATTCGACCACCACGCCTGACCGCCCCAACCCCGCAGCGCCCCTCGCCCACCCTGGTGCGAGGGGGCGCAACCACCGCACCGCGAAGGCAAAGGTCCCCGGCCAGGATGGAAACGGAAGACAACAATGCCTGAGTCCACCTGGCAGAAGTCCAGCTACAGCGCCGCAAACAATGAGTGCGTGGAGGTCCGCACGGTCGCCGGGGCGGTCGAACTCCGTGAGTCCGACGAGGGCCACCTCGTCCTCCGCACCACCCCCACCACCCTCGCCGCCCTCCTCCACGGCCTCAAAGCCGGCGAATTCGACCACCACGCCTGACCGCCCCAACCCCGCAGCGCCCCTCGCCCACCCTGGTGCGAGGGGCGCCAGGCACTCAATGTCTCCTTGGCAGTCGCCCCAGGAGGCCGTGGCCACGAGTCGTCTGCCAGCGCGAGCGCGCCAGCCGCAGCACCGTGTCCCACTGCTGGCGGACCTCGTCGTCCGGCGGGCGCTCGCCGCGCCCGATCCTGTCGAGTTCGTCCCGCACCTCCCGTCCGAGCGCCGCCGAGGCCACGATGGCGAGCATGGCTCCGAACAGGGCGGAGAGCATGGCGAAGACCGCCCCGATCGCGCCGTAGCGGTCCGTGGAGGAATTGACGAGGCGCGGCAGGTAGACGCCCATGGCCACCGAGTACCCGGCCAGCAGGACCGCCGCGATGCACCCGAACGGCACGAGGCCGAGCCGGGGAATCCTGCCTGCGGACAGCAGCCGACCGCTCCAGACGAGGAAGGCCGCCGTCAGCGGCGCCTCCACGACGTCCGCTCCCAGCCCCAGCGGCCCGCGGTCGAGAACGGCGTGGACCCAGCCGCTCAGCGCGGCGTACCCGGCCAGCAGCGCGATCCACTTGAGGCCGTTCACCGTGTTGCGGACGCTCAGCGGCTCCAGCTCCCAGCCCTGCTCGAACAGCCGCTGGGCGGCCCGCGCGAAACTCAGCACCGAGACGAGGAGGAAGGCGATCCCGAAGAGCCCCGCGGTGCCCCAGTCGTTCGACGCGGAGAGCATGTCGCGCACGGCTTCGGCGCCGCCCCCGGTGAGTCCGTAGCGGTCGATGACGCGCTGGGCGACGTCCTTGCCGCCCAGGCGGACGACGAGGGTGCCGCAGACGATGGCCAGCGGCACCAGGGCGGTGAGCGCGGCCGAGGCCAGGGCCATCGAGCGGTCGAAGCCCACGAGTCGCTGGAAGCGGCTGACCACGCGCAGCGCGAACGCCGGGCGGAGCCAGAAGGTCGCCGTCCTCAGGATGGTCTCGCGGCTGATCCGTCTCGTGTGGCCCTCCGGAGTGACAGTGGTGGGGTGTCGGCGCGGGAAGCCGGGGAAGCCGGTGAGCACGCCGCCGGTGTGATCCTCGCGCGGCGGGCTCAACCCGCTGCGGCAACCCGCCGGAACGAGTTCCTCCGGCTGCGACCCGAGAGGTGGCGCGCGGCGCGGGAGCGGCCCTCGGCCGGCTGATGTCCTGTCGTGTCGGGCCTGTCCGTGGATCCCGTGTCGAGCTGCGGGGTTGCCGGGGAGGAGCCCCCTGACTCGGGCACCGCACGGCGGTGCCCGAGGCCCTACGGCTCGTCAGACGGTGAGGAGTTCCGTGGAGGTGGTGGCGGCTTGCAGGGCGTCGGGGTCGGGGACGATGCCGATCCCCGGGCCGGTGGGGACGGTCAGACGGCCGTCGTGGAGGACGAAGGGGTCGGTGATGTCGCGGGTGTAGTAGCGGGCCGAGGCCGAGATGTCGCCGGGCAGGGTGAAGCCCGGGAGCGCGGCCAGCGCCAGGTTGGCCGCCCGCCCCAGCCCGGTCTCCAGCATGCCGCCGCACCACACCGGTACGCCGTTCGCCAGGCACAGGTCGTGGATCCGGCGGGCTTCCAGGTACCCGCCGACCCGGCCGGGCTTGATGTTGACGATCGAGCACGCCTCCTGCCGGATGGCGGTGGCCGCGTCCCGGGCGGAGGTGATCGACTCGTCCAGGCAGATCGGGGTGTCCATGCGGGCCGCCAGCCGGGTGTGCGAGAGCAGGTCGTCGGGGGCGAACGGCTGCTCGATCAGCGTCAGCCCGTAGGCGTCGAGCCGGCGCAGGTGGGGCTGGTCCGCCGGACCGTAGGCGGTGTTGGCGTCCACCTGCAGGGCGATGTCCGGGCCGAACGTCTCCCGGACCGCTCGCAGCGGCTCGACGTCCCAGCCCGGTTCGATCTTCAGCTTGATCCGGGCGTAGCCCGCGCGGAGGTAGCCGTCGACGGCGCTGATCAGCTCGTCGACGGTGTCCGTGATGCCGACCGACACGCCGACCGCGAGCTCGGTGCGCGTCGCCCCGAAGTACTGGGCGAGGCTGATGCCGGCGGTCCGCAGTTCGGCGTCCAGTACCGCCATCTCGACGGCCGTCCTGGCCATCGGATTGCCTCTGACCGGCCGGAGCAGCTCGGGTACCAGTGCCGCGGTCAGCCCGGGGGCCCGGGACAACCGGGGCAGCAGGAACTCACGTACCACTTCCCGGGCCCCGGCCAGGTACTCGGCGCTGTACGTCGGATCGTCGTCGGCCACGCACTCGCCCCAGCCGACGGCTCCGTCGGCCGTGGTGACCTTGACCAGCAGCGAGTTCCGGTGTTCCTGGGTTCCCAGTGCGGTCCGGAACGGCGCGACCAGGGGCAGGGCCACCTCACGCAACTCCACCTGCTGCAGCTTCATTCCGATGTTTCCTTCCGTCGCAGGACGTACCAGCCGGACCGGTCGAACCCGTCGATCCGGTAGCCGTTCTCCAGGGCGCCGCCGAGCGCCTGGCGCATCGCGGACCGCCAGCGCCGGGCGGCGGCCGGATCCGTTCGCCGCAGGGACTCCGCGTCCACGGGGGTGACACAACGCAGTACGCCGCCGGTCGCGGCGCGCGGTACGGGCTCACCGTTGCCGTCCGCTTCGAGCACGGGTTCCGCCGCGGCCGGGTCCGGCAGCGGTGCCGGTGCGTGCGGCGTCCCGTGCACCGGCCAACTGACGAACAGCCGGTCGGAGTCGTCGCCGTCGTTGATGCCGTCGGCCAACGGCCCGTAGAAGTCGGGCAGGTACGCCTCCGCGACCGCCCCGAGCCGCCGCAGGTTGAAGTGGGCGTTGCGGCGGATCAGCGGGTCGTACGTCCACGAGATCGACGACAGGCCCGCCTGGGCGGCCCACTCCCGCTGGTGCGACTTCATCGCCGCGCCGATCCCGCGCCCGCGCATTCCCGGCAGCACGCCGGCCACGTGCGAGTGCAGGCTGTCCCCGATGGTGCGGAATCCGGCGGTCACGCCGACCATCGCCGTCCCGAGATACGCCGCCGCGACGTAGCCGCCGGTGTGGGCGAGCGCGCACATCACGTCCAGGGCCAGCGGTGGCTCGGCGATGTCCGGGGTGTTCCACACGGTGCGCAGCACCGCGTCGGCCTGCTGGAGTTCGGGTACGGTCCGGAGCAACCGGATTCGGACGTCCGCCCGTTCCGCGCCGGCGGAAGGAAAATCGACCGTGCGACGAGTCTGCTCGGCGGGCCGCTCCGGGCCATTGGCGTCCGGGCCCGAGTTCACCTGGCCTCCTTTGTGCCGATGTCCGGCAGCCGTAGCCGCAGTTGCAGCGCCAGTGCCAGCCGCAGGTCCGGATCGTCGATGTCGATCAGCTCGGCCAGCCGGCGCAACCGGTGCCGCAACGTGTTGGGGTGCAGCGTCATGGCCTCGGCGACCCGTGGCACGTCGTAGTGCCCGGCGATCCAGCAGCGCAGTGTCTTCTCGTACTCCGTTCCGTGCCGGGCGTCGTGGTCGAGCACCGTCGACAGGGGCTCCCCGTGCAGGGCCGGACGGTACCGGAGCGCCTCGTGGACGTCCCGCAGGAATATCGGGGCGGCCAGCTCGTCGTGCCGTCCGATCTCCGTCCTGCCGAACGGTCCGCACACCACCTCGAGCGCCTGCCTGGCCTGGCTCAGCCCTGTCGAGACGTCGGCGAGGCCGGGGAGGGTGCGGCTGATCCCCGCCCGCCAGCCGCCGCCCAGGGTGTCGCTCGCCCGGGCCAGCACCGTCGCGATGATCAGCTGGATCACGGGCGCGTCGGGCGCCGTGTCGACCACCGCCACGGCCTGACCGTCCAGCGCTCCGGCGGCGGCTCCCAGCCGGTAGGCGGAGAGTCCCATCCGCAGCAGGTCGCCGACGTATTCGGCGGCGGAGTCCGGCGAGACGCCTCGCGCGTGACCGGCCGGGTCGCCGAAGCGGCCGATCACCAGCACGGTCGCCGGGGCGTCGAAGCGTATCGCGAACGAGTCGGCGAGCTCCCGGGTCGCTCCCGGGCCGCGGAGCAACCAGCCCAGGCGCTCGGCTCGTTGCCGGCGCTCGGCGTCCGCCGCGAGGCTGACCCGGGCCAGGTGGGGCGCGGCCAGCCGCGCGCCCTCGGCGAGGACGTCCGCCGCCTCCTCCGTCAGGGGCTCATCGCCTTGGAGCACCCAGATGGTGCCCAGCGCCTCGCCACCGTCCCGGATGGCGATGGCGAGGCGTGGCCGGTACTCCTTCGGCTCGTAGCTCCAGACCGCGGTGTCGGAGCGCAGGACGGCGGCGTACTCCTCGGCGTGGGTCGGGTGGTCCGGCACCCGGCGGCCGAGGATGCCGTCACGGCGCGGGTCGTCGACCAGTTGGCCCGGGACCGTGGAGTAGGCCAGCACGCGCATGGACAGGTCCTCGATCGCCACCGCGCCGCCGGCGCGCACGGCGATGTCGTTGGCGAGGGCGAACAGGTCGGTGGACCGGTGCCTGTTCGGCTCGAACACCGGGCTCGTGATCGCACGCAGCGCGTCGATCAGGGTGTAGAGCTGCCCCCAGGAGATCTCGGCGCTGCGCTCCAGGAGCGCCACTCCGGTCCGTTCGGCCGCCTGTGTCAGCGCTGCCGTGTCCGTGCTGCCGGCTCGCATGACCACCGCCGTGGCGTGGTGCTCGGCTGCCCGCTCCAGGACGTCGGCGGTCAGTCGGCCGGGTACCAGGACGATCGCGTCGGTCAGCCCTGTCCCGGGGGCGTCGGTGTCATGGATCGTGGGCGCCCCGACGGCGACCGCCCGGCCTCGCGGCAGTGCGAGCGGCCGTAGGAGGTCGGTTCCCAGGCTGTCGAGCACGACCCCGAGGGTGATCCCGGCGGGGGCTGTCATCGCCGCTCCGATCGCGGCATCCGGCCTCGGCGCTCTCCGGTGGACTCACCGTCGGCGGTCACCTGTTCACCGGCCGGGAACACATGCGTCGTTCCGGTCGGCGGCAGCTGCCTCTCCGGACCGGCCACCGCCGGCCGCGGGGTGGTGTGGCCCACCAGGGGGGCGACGTGGTTGCTCGGCCCGGCGGCCTTCCGGCGGCTCGGCGGAGTCGGAGTCATGGGGAGTCCTCGTCAGGGGATGGGTCGGGTGAAGGGGGCGCCGATGAGGGACACCTCGGGGCGGTCGGCGGAGAGCGAGCAGCGGACGGGGGCCGTCAGGGGACGAGGTTGAGGCCGGGGGGAAGTCCCAGGGGGGCGGTGTCGTCGGGCTGTCGGACGAAGCGCATCCGGTGGACACCGTGCGTGCTGATCAGGAGGTCGTCGCCGCTGGGGCGCAGGCTGATCAGGCCGCCCGCGCGGAACGCGCCGTCCGGTGCCGGTTCGATCGTCCCGACGAACTCCAGGCCGAGTTCGAGCGTGCCGTCCCGGGTGACCGTCGCCAGGACACCGAGTTCCGGACTGCGGTAGACGGCCGGTGGCAGTGTGGCACCGGCAGCCGCGGGGGGACAGCGCCGGTACTCCGTGGCGCGGCCGGGGCGGTACACCGATCCGATCCTGATCGTGCCGGACGACACCCGCAGCCAGAAGCCGGCGCTGTCCTCCAGGCCGTGCCAGCTGCCGTCGACGGCCGGGGCGAACTCGCCGGCGGACGGCGCGTCGTGGATGCGGATCCGGCCGTTGCCCACGGCGTCGATCCGGAGGGTGAGGCCGGATCGCGGATCCAGCCAGTCCCCCGCCAGCCGGGCAGCGGGCTCGGCGGCCACCGGGTCCGCCGTCAGCGCGACGGGATCGTCCTCGGGCAGCCCGGCGGCCAGCCGGAGCACCCGAGTGGCCAGCTTCGCGGAGTCGATCGAGGAGTTGTTGCTCAGCAGCGCCACGCCGAGGTCGGCGTCCGGCATGAACAGCAGCTGGGACCGGTACCCGGGGACACCGCCGGCATGGCCGAACGCCGGGTGGCCCGCGATCGTCGTGTGGTAGAGACCCAGCGCGTACGGCCACTCCTCCCCGTCCCCGGAGTCGACCTGCCGCACCAGCCCGTCGCGGATGTCGGCGCCCAGGACCCGGCCGTCCTGCAGGAACCCGAACCACGGCGCCAGGTCGGCGACGCTGGTGGCCAGGCCGCCGTCGCCGACCGCGGACTCCTCGGTGTCGGCGCGCCGGACGGCACCGCGGGTGACATCGTACCCGTAGGCGAATCGCGGCAGCGGCTCCCGGCTGTCCTCGCGGAACACGGTCTCGTTCATGCCCAGCGGTGTGAACATCCGGTCCGTGGTGAACTCCCCCAGGGTGCGACCGGTGAGCCGCCGCACGAGCGAGGCGACCAGGACGTACCCCGTGTTGGAGTAGGAGAACGCGGTCCCCGGTTCGAAGTCGACCTCGGTCAGCCCTGCCACGAAGGCCAGCGTCCGGTCCTGGGTGATCCTCGTCAGCGGGCGGCCGGCGATCGTCGCCAGCGCCAGCCAGTCCCGCAGACCTCCCGTGTGCCACAGACATTGACCGACGGTCACCGGCACCGCCAGCTTCAGCTCGGGCAGGTGCGTGCGGATGTCGTCGTCCAGCGACAGTCGCCCGTCCCGGCACAGCAGCAACGCCGCCGCGGCGGTGAACTGCTTGCTCATGGAGGCGATGTCGAACCGTGTCCGGGTGTCGACCGGCGCCTCGAACTCCACGCTCGCCAGCCCCGCAGACGCCTGGTGGATCAGCTTCCCGTCGGTGTAGATCCCGACGGACAGTCCCGGGTCACCCGGGCGTATCGCCGAGCCCACGACCTCGGACAGTGTTGTTGAGATGGCCATGCACCCCAGACTCTCAGTCAGGACTGCCCGGAGGGTTTGTCCTGACAGGCAAAGTCCGCTCGCCCGACGTTGGCCGAAAGGACATGCCCCTGTGCCTCCTGACGTCAGGAGCATTCCTCGCTCAGAGCCGGTCGGCGTCGAGGACGGCCTGCGCGAAGGCCTCGGGTGCCTCCTGGGGGACGTTGTGGCCGATCTCGGGCAGGCTCCGGTGGAGGTAGGGGCCGGTGAAGAAGTCGCGGTAGCCGGCGCCGTCGCCGGGGGCGGTGAACGGGTCGCGGCCCGCGTCCAGGGTCACGGTCGGCACGGCGATCCGGGGACGGGCGGCGAGGCGGCGCTCCAGCTGGTCGTAGCGGTGCTCGCCCTCCGCCAGGCCCAGCCGCCAGCGGTAGTTGTGGATGACGATCGCCGCGTAGTCGGGGTTGTCGAAGGCGGCGGCGGTGCGGTCGAAGACGGCGTCGTCGAAGGCCCAGGTCGGCGAGACCTGCTGCCAGACCAGGCGGCACAGCTCGCGGCGCTTGTCCCGGTCCTCCATGGCACGCCGTCCGCGTTCGGTGGCGAAGTAGAACTGGTACCACCAGGTGTGCTCGGCGGCGGGCGCCAGCGGCTCCTTCTGCATCTCGACGTCGGTGACGAGGTAGCCGCTGACCGAGACGAGCGCCTCGACCCGTTCGGGCCACAGCGCGGCGATGATGTCGGCGGTGCGCGAGCCCCAGTCGAAGCCCGCCAGCACGGCCCGCCGGATGCCCAGCGCGTCCATCAGGGCGAGCACGTCCAGGGCGACCGCGGCCTGCTGGGCGTTGCGCGTCGTCCGCTCGGACAGGAAGCGGGTGGTGCCGTGGCCGCGCAGGTACGGGACGACGACGCGGTAGCCCCGGGCGGCGAGCGGCGGGGCGACGTCGACGTAGCTGTGGATGTCGTACGGCCAGCCGTGCAGGCAGATCACGGCGGGGCCGTCGGCCGGGCCGTCCTCGGCGTAGCCGACGTCGAGCAGGCCGGCCCGGATCTGGGCCAGGCGGGCGAAGCCGGTCCGGGCGGCGGGGGCGGGGGCGGGGGCGGCGGCCGGTGCAGGGGCGGGGGCCCCGGCGGCCCGGGCCTGGGCCTGGGGCAGGGGTGGGGCGGCCAGGGACAGCGCGGTGGTGCCCGCGCCGAGTCCGACGGCCCTGGTGAAGGTGCGCCTGTCGATCATGCCGATTTCCTCCTTGGTGCGAACGTGTGCTTCATTCCAGCTAGTTGACGCCGCGTCAACGGCCCGGAGCGCCTCGGCGCGCCGCGCGGGGCCCCCGGGACGGCCGGGAGCGCGAGCGCCGCCCGGGGCCCGCGGGGCCTGCGGGGCGGGGCGGTGACCTGTTCGGCGGTCGCACGATTGGGTGGCGACCGCTATTGATCCCGCACTGTTCACCGGGGCCTGCTGGAGTGGACGGGCGCCCCACTCCCGTCGCACTCCTCACCCACCGGGCAGGTGAACGACATGACCGACCGCCCCCCGCACCCCGGCCTCCCGGCCCGGCCCGCGCTGTACCTCCGCTGTTACCCCGCCGACGCGGCGGGGCTGGAGTACCAGCGCGCGGTGCTGGAGCGCCTGGCCCGCTACCGCGGCCTGCCGGTGCCCTCCGCCTTCCTGGACGACGGGGTGCGCTCCGGCGACCCGCACCCCGCCCTGGAGCGGTTGCTGGAGCGGGCCGAACAGGGCTGGGTGAACGTGGTGCTGGTGCCGGGGCCGTTCGTCTTCTCGCTCGACGACCGCAGTGCCCGGGCGACGGTGCGCCGGCTGGAGGCGCTGGGCTGCGCGGTACTCGAACTGCCCGGCCCGGACGTCCCGCCGCCCCACCCGCCGGTCCGCGCCCGGACCGCCTGAACACACTGCCCGCACCGCCCGCACGCGCACGGACACACCTCCCGCACCACAGCAACACACCACGGGAACGCACCACCGGAACGCACCGCGGGAACGCACCGCACCGCCCGCACCACCTGCGCCGCGAGGGCGCCCCGGCGGGTACCGCCGGAAACCGTCACGGCATGATGTGCCCATGGCCTTCGCACCCCTCCTCGGCGAGCGCCGCGCACCCGAACCGACCGGACGGCCGTGAGTCGGCCCGTCGAGCCGGGATCGCCCGGCGCCGGTTTCGTGTTCGTGGGGCGCCGGCCCGAACTGGACCGCCTGACCGACGCGATGCTCCGCCCGCCCGCCGTGGTCCTGGTCGAGGGCGAGGCCGGCCTGGGCAAGTCCCGCCTGGTGGCCGAGGCCGCGGCCGGTGCCGCGGCGGCGGGCCGCCTGGTGCTGACCGGCTTCTGCCATCCGCTGCGCGAGCCGCTGGCCTTCGGCCCGGTGGTGGACGCGCTGCGCGGCGTCGGCCCGTTCCTGCCGCCCGCCGACCGCATCCCGGCCAGCGCCGGGGCACTGCGCCCGCTGCTGCCCGACCTCGCCGACCGGCTGCCGCCGCTGCCCGCGGCCGCCGGTGAGGGGACGCCGGGGCTGCGGCTGCTGGTCCAGGCGGTGCGCGCCCTGCTCGGCGCGCTCGGCGAGACGGTGCTGGTCGTCGAGGACCTGCACTGGGTGGACGACGCCACCCGCGAGCTGCTCCTGCTGCTGGCCCGGGACGTGCCGGAAGGGCTGGCCCTGGTGCTCACCTACCGGGCCGAGGACCTGGCGCCGGACACCCCCGTACTGGGCGCGGCCTACCGGCGCCCCGCCGGGGTGGGCGGCGCGCTGATCCGGCTGGCCCCGCTCGCCGAGGCCGAGGTCGACGAGCTGGCCCGGGCGGCGCTGGGCCCGCGCGCGACGGCGGCGCTCACCCGGGTGCTGTTCGACCGCAGCGAGGGCCTGCCGCTGGTCGCCGAGGAGGACCTGATCACGCTGTGCGAGCAGCGCGGTTCCGGCGCGCTGACCAACGCCGCGGACCTGGCCGCCGACCTGGAGCAGTCCGAGGTGCCGCGCGGCCTGCGCGACGCGGTGACCGAGCGGCTCGCGGCGCTGTCCCCGGAGGCCGCCGCGATCGCCTCGGCCGCCGCGGTGCTGGGCGTGCCGGCCGGGGAGGACCTGCTGGCCGCCGTGGCCGGCCTCGACCCGCAGGCCGCGGCGGACGGCCTCACCGAGGCGCTGCGGGCGGCGGTGCTCAACGAGAAGCCGCTGGCCCGCTACGGGTTCCGGCACGTCCTGGCGCAGCAGGTGGCCTACCGCCGGCTGCCGGGGCCGCGGCGCGGCGCGCTGCACCGGCGGGCGGTGGCGGCGCTGGGCGCGCGCGAGCCGAGGCCGCTGGTGCAGATCGCCCACCACACGCTGGCGCTCGGCGACCGGGCGGCCTGGCAGGAGGTGGCCGAGGCGGCCGCCGACCAGGCGGTGGCGCTCGGGGACAGCGGCAGTGCCGGCGCGCTGCTGCGCCGGCTGCTGGACGAGCCCGACCTCGATCCGCGGCGGCGCGGGCGGGCCGCGCTGGCGCTGGCGCGGATCGCCGCCGACGGCGTGGATTCGGTGGCCAGCGCGGCGACGCTGACCGCGATCATCGCCGATCCGCGGCTGCCGGTGCCCGACCGCGGCGAGATCCGGCTGTCGCTGGGCTTCCTGATGGCGGTGCACGGCGGGGACCGGGCCGGTTTCGACCGGATGGAGGAGTCCCTCGACGAGTTGGAGCAGCGTCCGGGCCGGGCGGCCCGGGCGATGGTGGCGCTGGCCATGAACGAACGCGACGGCGCCGGCGAGCGCGCCCGGCAGTGGCTGGAGCGGGCCGAGCGGACGCTGGCCGCGAACCCGGACGAGGAGGTGGCCGCCGCGGTGCGGGCCACCCGGCTGACGTTCCTGGCGCGCGAGGGCGACCCCGCGGTGTGGGAGCGGCTGGACGCGCTGCCGCGCAGCTCGCGGCGGCCGGAGATCGTCCGGCAGACCACCCGTGCGCTGTACAACGCGGGTGAGATCGCCGTGGAGCTGGGCCACGACCGGCGGGCGGCGCGGCTGCTGGAGGAGAGCCGGCGCCTGGCCCGTCGGGCGGCGATCCCCTATCTGGAGTGCTACAGCCGGATCGCGCTGGTGCGGCTGGACGGTCTGGCCGGGCGGTGGGACGGGCTGGAGGAGCGGCTGGCCGCGCTGGGTGCGGAGTTCCCGGACCTCGCGATGGCCGGGGTCGAGCAGGCCCTGCTGCGGGGCCGGCTGGCGGCCGCGCGCGGCCGGCTCGCGGAGGCGCGCGACCACTTCACGGAGGCGGGCCCGTACGGGGAGCGGGAGTCGCAGGTGACCGGGGCGCTGCGGGCGGCGGCGGGGCTGGCGGGGCTGCAGCTGGCGGAGGGGGACGTCGCGCGGGCGGCGGCCACGCTGGTGCCGGCGCTGGACGCGCTGCGCCGGGCCGGGGCCTGGCCGCGGGCCGCCGAGGTGCTGCCGGTGGCGGTCGAGGTGCTGCTGGCGGCGGGCGACGCGGCGGGTGCGGCGGAGCTGGTCGAGCAGGCGCGGGCGCATCTGGAGGGGCGGGACGCGCCGGCGGCCCGGGCGGCGCTGGCCTTCGCCGGCGGTCTGCTGCTGGCCGGTACGGATCCGGCGGGCGCGGGCGCGGAGTTCGTGCGCTCGGCCGGGCTGTGGCAGCGGATCGGGCGCCCGTACGAGCAGGCGCGGGCCGAGGAGCGGGCGGCGACCGTGGCGGCGGGGGGCGACCGGGCGGCGGCCGGGGAGCGGATCGCCGCGGCCGAGCGGGCCTATCTGGCGCTGGGCGCGGCCTCGGACGCGGCCCGCTGCCAGCGGCTGCGGCGGGAGCTGGGCCTGGGCCGGGCGGCCTCGCCGGGGCGGCGCGGCTACGGCGAGCGGCTGTCCCCGCGCGAGCGCCAGGTCGCGGCGCTGGCCGCCCAGGGCGCGGCGAACCAGGACATCGCCCGGGCGCTGTTCCTGTCGACCCGTACGGTCGAGCACCACGTGGCGAGTGCGCTGCGCAAGCTCGGGGTGGGCCGGGCGGGACTGGGCGAGGCGTTGGCCGCCGCGGACGGGGCCCCGGAGGGCACCGGCTGAGGGAGGGGAAAAAAGGGGGGTCCCGCCCGCTCCCTCAAGGGGCGGGACCCGGTCCGGGGTCGGCCGTGCCGGTGGTGCCCGGCGCCGGGGTCAGCCGTGCCGGTGGTGCCCGGCGCGTTCGACGAGCCGGGAGAGCCGGGCCAGCCGGGCCAGGCCGGGCCGGCGCAGGCCGCTGCGGCGGGCGGGCAGGACCAGCCCGGGGTCGGGGGCGGTGAAGTGGGTGTCGGCGTAGAGCCGGAGACGTTCGCGGCGGGTCATGGGGCGACCTCCGGGGGTGAGGGTCGTCGGTGTGGGGCGGGCTCCAGGAAACCGGCTGGGCGGGGGCGGGAACAATGCGTAGCGCTACCCAATCCCCCGTACCGAATCCTGGGTACCGGCCGTTCGCGCGCCTCGGACGGGCCGTCAAGCGGTGTTGCCCCACGCGGGTGAAAGAACCGTCCGGCAGGCGTCGACGCCGGTCCGCGCAGGTACGTGGTTCTGCTGTTCGTGTCACCTCCCGACAGCGAGGTTCCCGTGTCACCTGTCCGACGAGTGCGTCCGCGCCCGCCGCACGTCCTGTCCGCGTTGCTGGCGGTGGTGCTCGGTGCGGGTGCCGCCGCCCTGGGCGTTCCGGCACCGGCGGCCTCGGCGGGGCCGCCGGAGGCCGTGCGGGCCCGGCCGGCGGCGCAGCCCGCGGCGAAGGCGGAGGGCAGGGCGGCGCGGCCGAAGCCGCGCGGGGCCGGGACGCAGCGCCCGATCGGCCCGGACCCGGTGGTCGACCTGCTGGCGCACGGCAACCTCACGATGGCCTCCAACTCGGTGCTGACCTGCGACGACAGCGACGGCACGGTCTGCTCGGACACCGAGGGGTCGAACAACGGCCGGACCAAGTTCGTCAAGGTCGACCCGAACGCGCCGGGCCCCAACGCCTCTTCGGCGCAGCTGCTGCTGCCGGCCGGGGCGAACGTCCTGTCGGCGCGCCTGTACTGGCAGTTCAACCCGACGGGGACGAGCACCAACGGCACGTCCGGGGACATCAACCTGGGCAACCGGGTCTCCTGGAAGGTCCCGGGCGCGAGCGGGTACCAGCAGGTGACCGCGGACACCTACGACTGGTTCGACCAGATGGTGGGCGGGAACCCGCCGGAGCCGCTGCTGGCCGCCGGGGCGGTCAAGGACGTGACGGCGGAGGTCAGGGCGGCCGGTGCGGGCAGCTACACCGTCGCCGACATCCAGGCGTGCAGCGGCCGTTCCTCCGCGCAGAACTTCGGCGGCAACAACGTGGGCTGCTGGGGCGGCTGGTCGTTGGTGGTCGCGTACGAGGACACGGCGGAGCCGCTGCGCTACCTCCAGGTCTGGGACGGCTACCAGCTGCTGCGCGACCCCCACAACTCGACGACCCTCACCCTCGGCGGCATCCGCACCCCCGCCACCACGGCCCCGCGGGCCGTCATGGGGATCACCGTGGGCGACGGTGACGCGCCGATCGCCGGGGACTCCCTGGCCGTCGGCTCCACGCCCACCGACCTGACCCTGCTGCCGATGCCCGGCCCCACCGGGATCGGCACGGACAACGCGTTCACCAGCCGGATCGACCACGTCGCGACGGACGGCACCGGCGCCAACATCACCACCCGCGACCCCGACCCGGTCAACAACTACGGCTACGACGCCCGGATCATCGACGTGACCGGCAAGATCCCGGCCGGCAGCGAGCAGGCGCTGGTGCGCATCAGCGGCGCCGGCGACGCCCTGGAACCGCAGGCGGCCTGGCTGGCCCTGGACGCCCTCGAACCCGACCTGCGGATCACCAAGGCCAACACCCCGCCCGGCAGCCCCGACGACAACCCGCCCGGGCTGGTCGGCCCCGGCGAGACCATCACCTACACCTTCGCGGTGGCCAACCGGCGCCCGGACGGCACCAGCACCGACCTCGACACCGCGACCGGCGTCACCGTGACCGACACGATCCCGGCCGGCACCACCTTCGTCCCCGCCTCCGACCCGGCCTGCCGGGCCAGTGGACAGACCGTCACCTGCACGGTCCCCGACCTGCCCCCGGGCGCCGAGGCCAACGTCGCCTTCCAGGTCACCGTCGACGCCTCCACCGCCGTCGGCACCCACCTCGACGACACGGCCACGCTCCAGTTCCGGGGCAGCCAGACCCAGCGGGCCCAGGAGCGCACCAGCAACACCGTGCGCAACACCGTCGCCGCCGTGCCCGGCTACACCATCGTCAAGACGGCCGACCCGACCACCGCCAAGCCCGGCGACACCGTCCACTACCGGATCCAGGCCACCAACACCAGCCGGACCGACGCCCCGGGGGTGACCCTCACCGACGACCTGTCGGGCGTGCTGAACTCCGCCGCGTACAACAACGACGCCACCGCGGACCGCGGTCAGGTCCAGTTCGCGGGCACCGCGCTGACCTGGAGCGGGGACCTGCCCGTCGGGGCCACCGTGACCATCAACTACTCCGTCACCGTGCGCTCCCCGCTGGCCGCCGACGCGGTCCTGCGCAACGCCGTCTCCTCCGGCACCTACGCCAACAACTGCTCGCAGGGCTCGACGGACGCGCGCTGCCGCACCGAGGTCCCGGTCACCGTCCCGAGCCCCAGCCCCAGCCCCAGCCCGAGCCCGACGTCGTCGCCGAGCCCCAGCCCGAGCCCCAGCCCGAGCCCGACCACGAGCCCCTCGCCGCACCCGACCCACAGCCCGGGCCACAGCCCGACCCACGTCCCCCCGCCCGACCACGGCCACGGCGGCCAGCTGCCCGAGACCGGTAGCAACGCGGCCCGGCTGCTGCCCGTCGTCGGCCTCACCGCGCTCGGCGCCGTCGCCGCGGGCGTGCTCCTGCTGATCCGCGCCCGCCGTACCCGCTGAGCCCCGTCACGACCGCACTGCCCCGGCCGCGCCCACGCCTCGCGTGGGCGCGGCCTCGCGCTGCCGGGGGGTGCGGCGGGCGGACGCGCGGTGGGGCGGGCCCGGCCGGACGGTCGCCCTGTGCGACGGGAGCGGGTGCCTCCGATGCGCCGCGGCCGCCCACCGACGAAGGGGGCGGCCGCGGTCGAGGGCGGGTCAGTAGCGCAGGACGGCGGCGATCCGGTCGCTGTCGGCGAGGGTGCCGTCGGGGACGAAGCCGACCTGGCCGCCGGTGTCCAGAGTGCGCTCGATCACCTCGTCGACGATGTCCTCGCGGGCGCCGGGCTGGTCGGCCTCGGCGGGCACGAGGTGCTCGCCCTCGTCGCGCACGGTGGCGCGGTAGTTCTCCTCGACCACCAGGCGGGCGACCCGGCCCTCGCCGACGGTCCGCCAGACCTCGTCCAGGCCGGCCGCGAACTGCTGGGCGCCGCGGGCCTTGTCGAGCTGGGCGAGGTGCTCGGCGACCTCCTGGTCGGCGTGGGCGCGCACGGCGGGTTCGACCACCTTGCGGACGGTCTCGGCGTCGGCCTGGGCCAGGCCGCCGTGCGGGAGTTGCGCGGTGGACTCCTTGGCGATCGGGCCGACGGCGTCCAGCAGGGCGAGCGCGGCGGCCTCGCCGACCACGTACAGCGGGCGGGGGGCGGCGGCCAGCAGCCTGCCGACCTCGGTGTCGGCCTGGCGCAGGAAGGTCTTGGTCGCCTCGTCGCGGAAGGTGCTGGGCGTGTCGCCGATCTGCTCCTGGCGCTCGGGGTCGGGGTTGTCGAAGACGCGCACCAGCGGGAAGCCCCGGCCCTTCTCCTCGGTGACCCGCTCCTCGGTGCCGCCCCAGAGCACCACCTTGTCGGCGGCGACCGCGAGCACCCAGAACGGGCGCTCGGCGGCGTGCGCGGCGACCAGGTTGCGGGTGAGGAAGGTGTCGGACAGGACCACCCGGGCGGGGGCGGTGCGCCCGAGTGACCAGACCTGGTGCTCGCCGGGGGCGGCGAAGATCGCCAGGCCGTCCTCGGCGTGCACCAGGTCGACCTCCGTGTGGGCCCGGTCGAGCTGTTCCAGCACGTCGATCCGGTCGGCGCGGGAGACCTCCGGGTCCGCCTGGACGCGCTCCTTCGCCTCGGCCAGCAGGTTGCGCAGCCGGACCGGGTCCTGGGTGTTGTCCGGCTCCCGGCGGTGCGTGGGCATCAGGATCGACACCACCGGATAGGGCCGCGGCCGGCGCAGCTCGGCGAGGACGGCGGGGCTGAGGTCGGGGCGCATGGAGACCCTTTCCGAAGGCGGTCGGCCTTCTTTCGTGGACGCGCGGAGCCTGGCACTGCTGCCAAATGTCGCCAATGTACCCATTGGCGGCTTCTGCGGCGCGCGAGCACGGCCCGGGCGGGGGTCTGCGGTGCGGTCGGGCCGGGGGTCGGGCCCGGGGCCTGCGGTGCGGTCGGGCGGGCGGCCCGCCGGCGCCGTCCGGAGTCGGGCGGCGGCGTCGGCGGGACGCGGTCGGGCACGGTGGGGCCCGGTCGGGCACGGTGGGGCCCGGTCGGGCACGGTGGGGCCCGGTGCGACGCGACCGGTCAGGGCCGTCGGGACGGCCCGGGGACGGTCAGAACTGGACGTCGGTGCAGGAGTAGAAGGCGTTGCCGGTGTCGGCGATCTCCCAGACGGCGACGATCACCTGGTGGCCGGTGCGGCCGGTGGGCAGGGTCCCGGTGTGGGTGGTGGTGGCGGCGGGCTGGCGGCCGTTGTAGGGGACGGTCAGGAACGGGGTCAGGTCCAGGGCGGACCGGGTGATCGGCTGGCTCGCGCTGTAGCCGGGCTTGGTCAGGTAGTACGTGAAGTTCGTGGTGGAGTGCCGGGCCTCGATCTCCCAGGTGAAGGTGAGCTGCTGACCCGCCGTCACCCTGGTGGTCGGCCAGGCGCCGCCCCGGGGGTTGTCCAGCGGGGCCCAGCGGGCGTCCCCGCCGGCGCAGATGGTGCCGTCCGCCGGGCCGCGACCCGGGAAGCCCTTGGGACCCTCGACGCTCTGCGGCTCCCACTGGATGTCTCCGCAGTCCCACGGGACGGCGTTGGCGCCGCAGAGCGCGGAACGGCTCGGCGGCAGGTTGATGAAGCCGTGCGACTGGGCCGGCAGGGCCGCCGCGATCGGCAGGGCGATCGCGGCCGCCGCGGCGGCGATCAGATGGCGCTTGCGCATGGTGCTCCTCCGTGGGGGTGGATGGAGTGTGCGCCCGGCGCGGGGCGTGCGCGTGCGCGTGGGGGTGCGCACGGCGGCCTGCCGGAGATATGGCATGCCCGCGCCAGACCGGTTGCCCGACACCGTAGGAGCTGCCTTCCCCTCGCGTCAATGGTCTGAACCATTTACGCCAAAGCCTTGCGAGCACTGGGCGTCGCCCGACGTCTCGCACCCGGCACCCCACCCGTGCCCACCCGGGCACACGTGGGAAGATTGCTTGCACAAGCGCTATACAAGCTCTAGCCGATATTTCAGTCCATGGCTTATCCTGGACTCAGCCACATCCGGAAGGAGGCCGGGCCCCATGACCGCCACGGACCCCGCACTCACCGCCCTCGCCAGCGGCTGGAACGCCCTGTCCCTCCTGCACGGCCGGATCGAGTCCCACATCGAACGCGCCCTGCAGGCCGGACACGACCTGAGCGTGCGCGAGTACTCGCTGCTCGACGTGCTCAGCCGCCAGCACGACGGCGCGGGCGGGCACCTGCAGATGAAGCAGGTCGCCGACGCGGTCGTGCTCAGCCAGAGCGCCACCACCCGCCTGGTCACCCGACTGGAGGACCGCGGCCTGCTGGCGCGCTACCTGTGCCCGACCGACCGCCGCGGCATCTACACCAATGTGAGCGAGGACGGGCTGAAGCTCCTGGAGCGGGCCCGGCCGACCAACGACGCCGCACTGCGCGAGGCGCTCGACGAAGCCGCCCGCAACCCCGAGCTGACCTCGCTGGTCCGCGCGGTCGAGGCCGTGGACGCCGCCTCGCCCGCCCGCTGACCCCGGCCGGCCCCGCACCGCCGCTCCCCCGGGCCCGGGGGGTGCGCACCACCCCCCCCCCTCGGGAAAGGGGGGGGCGATGGCGGTTTTTTTTCCTCCCCCCCCCCTTTTCCCTCGACCCACTAGGAAGGAAACAC